>JBDTLK010000030.1:0-27638 GCA_039934835.1 Edaphobacterium sp. (SeqCode)
CGCAGGGCCGCCTGGAAGCGCTGATCAATTTCCAGACGATGGTCTGCGACCTGACGGGACTTGCCGTGGCCAACGCTTCGATGCTCGACGAAGCCACCGCGGCCGCCGAGGCGATGACGCTGTGCCAGCGCGTGGGCAAGAGCAAGAGCCGGGTGTTCTACGTCGCCGCCGACGTGCTGCCCCAAACGCAGGACGTCGTGCGCACCCGCGCCGCGCCGCTCGGCATCGCGGTCGTGGTGGGCCCCCCCGAAGGCGCGCTCGAGCGCGACTGTTTCGCCGCCTTGCTGCAATATCCCGGCGCGAACGGCGACGTGCGCGACTACCGCGCATTCGCCGAATCGTTGCATGCGAAAGGCGCGCTGGTGATCTGCGCGACCGACCTGCTGGCGCTGACTTTGCTCGCGCCGCCCGGCGATTGGGGCGCGGACGTCGCGGTGGGATCGAGCCAGCGCTTCGGCGTGCCGATGGCCTTCGGCGGTCCGCACGCCGCGTTTCTGGCGACCCGCGACGAATTCAAGCGCAGCCTGCCCGGTCGCCTGGTCGGCGTGACCGTCGACGCATCCGGGCAACCCGCCTATCGGCTCGCGCTGCAGACGCGCGAGCAGCATATCCGGCGCGAAAAGGCGACATCGAACATCTGCACTGCGCAGGCCCTCCTGGCCGTCATCGCCAGCATGTACGCGGTCTATCACGGCCCGCGCGGTCTTGCGACCATCGCCGCCCGCGTGCACCGTCTGGCCGGCGTGCTGGCCGCGGGCCTGGGCAAGTTGGGCGTGAGCGTCGTCAACGATACCTGGTTCGACACCCTCACGCTTGCCACCGGCGAGCGAACGGCGGCGATCCACGAGGCCGCGATCGCGCGCGACGCCAACCTGCGACGCATCGACGCGGCCCGCGTCGGCATTTCGCTCGACGAGACGACCACACGCGAGGACGTCCTGCTGCTCTGGTCGGTGTGCGCGCCGGCGGGAGTCGCACTGCCGGATTTCGAAGGCATCGAAGCAACCGTCGAGGACGGGTTCGCACCTGCGCTCGCACGGGGCTCGGCCTACCTGACGCATCCAACCTTCAACCGCTATCACTGCGAGACTGAAATGATGCGCTACCTGCGCCGGCTCGCCGACAAGGACATCGCGCTCGATCGCGCGATGATCCCGCTGGGCTCGTGCACCATGAAGCTCAACGCGGTGAGCGAAATGCTGCCGATCACCTGGCGCGAGTTTGCCAACGTGCATCCTTTCGCGCCGGCCAACCAGGCGGTGGGGTATCGCGAGATGATCGGGCAACTGGAGCAGATGCTGTGCGCGGCGACCGGCTATGCCGCGGTGTCGCTGCAGCCCAACGCGGGCTCGCAGGGAGAATACGCCGGCCTGCTGGTCATCAGCGCGTATCACGCCTCGCGCGGCGAGGCGCATCGCAACGTCTGCCTGATTCCGGCGTCGGCGCATGGCACCAATCCGGCGTCGGCGCAGATGGCGGGGATGCGCGTGATCGTGGTCGCTTGCGACCGCGACGGCAACGTCGACCGCGTCGACCTGAAGGCCAAGGCCGAAGCGCACAGCGCCGAACTCGCCGCGATCATGGTGACGTATCCGTCGACGCACGGCGTGTTCGAAGCCGGGATCAAGGACGTCTGTGCCATTGTTCACGCCAACGGCGGGCAGGTCTACGTCGATGGCGCCAACCTCAACGCAATGGTCGGACTGGCGGCGCCGGGCGAGTTCGGCGCCGATGTGTCGCACCTCAACCTGCACAAGACCTTCTGCATTCCGCACGGCGGCGGCGGACCGGGAGTCGGCCCGGTCGCGGTCGGTGCGCACCTAGCGAAGTTCCTGCCGGGGCATCGCGCGCTGGGCACGATCACCGACGCCGCGTCGGAGCGCATCGGGCCGGTCTCGGCGGCGCCTTATGGGAGCGCCGGCATCCTGCCAATCTCATGGATGTACATTAAAATGATGGGCGGCGACGGACTCAAGGCGGCGACCGAGTCGGCGATCCTCGCGGCGAATTACATTGCACGACGGCTATCGGCGCATTACGCCGTACTCTACTCGGGCCCCGGCGGTCTGGTGGCGCACGAGTGCATTCTCGACCTGCGGCCGCTCAAGGAAACCAGCGATGTCGGCGTCGAGGATGTCGCCAAGCGCCTGGTCGATTACGGCTTTCACGCGCCGACGATGAGTTTTCCGGTTGCGGGCACCCTGATGATCGAGCCCACCGAGAGCGAATCGAAGGCGGAACTCGACCGCTTTGCCGATGCGATGATCGCCATTCGCGAGGAGATCCGCGCCATCGAAGAGGGACGCATGGATCGCGAGGACAACCCCTTGCGCAATGCGCCGCATACCGCAGCGGCACTGCTCGCCGCCGAGTGGACGCACGGCTACTCGCGCGAGCTGGCCGCGTATCCTGTGGCGGCGCTCCGCGCCAACAAGTACTGGCCGCCGGTGGCACGCGCCGATAACGTGTACGGCGATCGCAATCTTTCGTGCTCTTGCATTCCGATCGCGGAATACGCGCAGTGAAGGTCATCGTCCTCGGCGCCGGAGTCATCGGCATCACCAGCGCCTGGTTCCTGCGCGAACGTGGCCACGAGGTGACGGTGGTCGAACGCCAGGCCGCCGCGGGGATGGAGACTTCGTACGCCAATGGCGGCCAGATCTCTGTGTCGCACGTCGAGCCGTGGGCCGCGCCGAAGGCGCCGCTGCAGATACTGAAATGGTTGTCGCGCCCCGACGCACCGTTGCTGTTCCTGCCCACGCTCGATCCTCGGCAATGGCGGTGGGGCACGCAATTCCTGCTCGAGTGTCTGCCGGCGCGAACCCGGCGCAACATGCTCCAGATTCTCGCCATCAGCAAGTATTCCGGCGAGGTGCTGCGCGAATTGCGCGCCGCCACCGGCTTGCGTTACGACGACCTGCAGCGCGGCATACTGCAGGTATACACCGACGAGGCGGGATTCGCGTCGGCCATCAAGGCCGCAGAGCTGGTGCGCCAGTACGGTATCGCCCGCGAAGTGAAAAGCGCCGACGAATGCATCGCGATCGAGCCGGCGCTGCGCAACCGGCGCGAATGGATCTCGGGCGGCACCTTTACTGCCACCGACGAGACCGGCGACGCGCGCAAGTTCACCCAGGCGCTGGCGGCGCTGGCCGTGGAGCGCGGGGTGGACATTCGCTACGGCGTCACGGTCGAGTCGCTGGCGCTCGCCGGTGGCGCGCTCGCCGGTGTGAGAACCGTCGACGCGCTGGGACACAGCGCCATGCTTACTGGCGACGCCTACGTCGCCTGTCTGGCGAGCTATTCGCCGCTGCTCCTGGCGCCCATCGGCGTATCGGCGCTGGTGTATCCCGCGAAAGGCTATTCGGCGACTCTGCCGATCGTGAATTCGGACGCTGCGCCCCTGGGCAGCATCACCGATGACGCCAAGAAGATCGTATTCACGCGTCTGGGCAATCGGCTGCGCGTCGCGGGTACGGCGGAGTTGTCCGGCTATAAACTCAATCTCAATCGCGTGCGCTGCGAGGCGCTGACGCGGCGCGCCAGCGAGTGGTTCGGCAGCGCGATCGACCCCAAGCGCGTGGAGTACTGGACGGGGTTGCGGCCGGCAACGCCGTCCGGCGTGCCGCTGATCGGCAGGACGCGCTATCCGAACCTGTACCTGAACACCGGTCACGGCACGCTGGGCTGGACGATGGGTCCGGGATCGGGCAAGGCGATCGCCGCCATCGTGTCGGGCGCGCAACCGGACATCGGCTTCGACTTCATCGGCGCATGAGCGGGGCAGCGATCTTGAGCGAACGGCGGGGCGAGGAGCGCCACGACCCGGATGTCTACCTGCGCGTGCCCGACTGACCGGCGGCGGCCTCTTTGCACGCTTGGCGTAAGTCTGTTTTTCTCGCGAGTCGGTCGCGGCGTCGACTCCTGCGGGTACAACGGTCATCGTGAATTTTTCCGCTGAGCTGCCCGCAGGGCATCCGCCTCCGGGGTCGCATCCCCGCTGCGCGGGGCCCCTGCTCCCTCCCTCCGGAGTCGCCTTTGCCGTCGATCCCCGCGCTTCGGGCGGGGCCCCTCGCCGGGTAGCTCGCGCCGCTAACGCAGAATCCAGATCACGGTGCCGAGCCAGGCCAGCGCCGCGGCCTGCAGGTGATGGTCGGTGAGCATCAGGCGCGCCGGATCTTCCGCCGCGTGTTCGCGATCGACGAGGTAGAGATACCGAAACAGCGCGTAGGTGACGATCGGAACCGTGTAGACGAGATCGGCGCTGCCGTGCAGCGCGATGGTCTGCGGGCTGATCGTATACAGACTGTAGGAAATGAGCGTGCCGCTTACGCACACTGTAATGAGCCGATCGAGCAGCGCCGGCGAATAGTCGACGAGGACGCTGCGTTGTGTTGCCGATGCGACCGCAGTCATTTCGGCGCGGCGCTTGCCGAAGCCCAGCAGAAGCGTGAGCATCAGGCCGCACATCAAGAGCCAGGGCGAGGGCTCGATTCCCACCCCGGCGGTGCCGGCGAGGATGCGCAGCAGAAATCCCAGGGCGACGGCAATCACGTCGACGATGACGACCTGCTTGAGGGCCAGCGTATAGGCCGCGTTGAGCGCGAGGTACGCGGCGAGCACCACGACGAGCGCGCCACCGACCGTCGCGGCGAGCGCAAACGTTGCGGCGACGAGCAAGGCGCACATGACGGCTGCGACAACGCCGGACACTGCGCCCGCGGCGATGGGACGATGACGCTTGACCGGATGCGCGCGGTCGGTTTCGCGATCGATCCAGTCGTTGCCGATGTAGACTGCACTCGACAGCAGGCAGAAGGCGACGAAGGCGATGGCAACGTGCGCGGCAAGCGGCGCGTCGTGCCAGTCGCGCGCGAACAGAAAACCCGCCCATACGAAGGCGTTCTTGACCCACTGCTGCGGTCGCAGCGCCCGCCAATAATGCATAATCGACCTCTTTGCCTCGTCGCGCTCCACGCGCGACCGGACCGCGGCGCTGATGGAATTTCGGGTCCCCAAGCGGCATGATGCCTGAGCGGTCGCGCTTCGTGGCGCTGCTCACTGTCGCACTGATCATCGCGGGAGCGTGGCGACTCTATGCGATCGTCGGCGCCACCCCCATGCTGGGCTACGCCAACCAGTTCGACATGGCGCGCATCTCGGCGTGTGTCGGTCTGTGGCCCGACCTGCCCGCGCCGGCGCGGTTCGAGGCGCACCCGCAGGCGCCGTTGTCACGCTATGTTCGTCGCGACGACGCCTCCGATGAATGTTACTTCAGCAGCGAGCTTGCGTTGGTGGCGCCGGCGGTCATGGCGACGCCGGTCGGCAAGCCGGTCGACTTGCGTCGAGCAGGCATATTCAAGGCGACAATGCTGTTCGTGGTCGCACTCATCTTCACCGTGCTGCTGCGGGATCGTCCGGGCTGGGCGTTGCTGCACGCCGCGCTGTTTGCGATCGTAATCTGCGATCCGCTCAACACGCTGTGGCTCAACACGCTGTACACCGAATTCGCGGCGCTGTTCTTCCTGTACACGTCGGTCGTGCTGCTGGTGTTGATCGGTGCGCGGGAGATTCCCGCCGACCCGCCGGAGCGCTGGCTGGTCATGGTTTTTGCGTTGTCGCTTGTCGGTCTTGGCCTCTCGCGCCAGCAGCACCTGCTTTTGCCGGTGGTGCTGGCATTGCCGGTCCTGGTTTCGCTTTGGGGGTCGGGGTGGCGCAGCGCCATCGCGTTGCTCGCGGTAACGGCGTTGATCGCCGTCGCGCAGAGTGGCATCATCGAGCGCAATCCGAAGATCGCTGCGGCGAACAGCGCCAACGTTGTGCTCGGCGCGATCCTGCCTGCCTCGCTGGAACCGGCGCTCACGGCACAGCGGCTGGGACTGCCCGAGCGCTGCCTTCAGTCGCTCGGAGCGACGTGGTACGTGACCATGGGCGAGTCGCTGCAGAAGACCTGTCCGGAAGCGCGGGGCGTTTCGCGGGCACGGCAGGCGTGGCTGTTATTCACCGAACCGCTGACGCTGCTGCGCGCTGGATTGCGCGCACTGCCGCAACTGCAGGACTGGCGCCTCGGTTACATGGGCGCTGTGGAAGGGCAAGTCTACGCCGGCGCGGAAGCGGTGCGCGAGATCGGCGGAGCGGGCGCGTTCAGCGTGGCGCCGGTCGTGACCGCTATGCCGCCGGCGGCCTTCCTGTTCGTGCTGACCGCGTCGCTGGTGCTGCTGGTGTGCAGCGCCATCGTTGCGTTGACTGCGCTGGTGCTCGAACGCCGCGCGCCACTGGCGCTGACGCTCTACGCCCTCACCGCGACCGCATGGTACGCCATCGCGACCGCGATCGGCGGCGATGGTTATGTCGAAGTTGCGCGCCATGCCCAGCTCGCCACGACGAGCCTCTACGCCGCGGGCGTATTGCTGGCGATGACGCTGGTCGCGCCGCTCGCCGCACCGCTATGGGTGCTCGTCGGGGGGTCGGCGCGCGCGCTGGGTCGCGCCGGGTTGGCAGCGCTGGGCTACACCGTGCTGGCCCTGGGTATCGCTGCGCCGCTGCAACTGCTGCTGCGCGCGGCGATGGCCACCACGCCGATGTCGATCGGCGTGGTCGATCTGCCAGCGCGCAACGTCGTTCCCGCCGATGTCGTCGAGCTCTCGGGCTGGGCACTCGACCCACAGGGCGTGGCCGCGGTCGAGGTCGTTACCGGCAACGGCGAAGTAATCGCCGCGACGCTCGACCTGCCATACGCGGGCGCGCGCGGCGAGCCGCTTGAACTCTACTACCCTGCCTATCCGATGCCCGCGCGCGCCGGTTTTGTCGCGCACCTGCCTCGGCGTCTGTTCGATTCGGGCGCTGTCGATCTGCGCACGCACGTCGTCAACGCCTCCGGCATGCGGACCGAGATCGACCGCCGGCGGCTCGTCGCCGAGAAACGCTGAATGGCGGCTCCCGTCGGCCGGGGCGATGCGCTGCTGCGCGCGTTGGTCGCGCTGGCGCCGTTCGTCGCCTGCGCCTGGTTGTACGGGCCGACGCTGGCCGGCGGTCTGCTCAGCGATGACTACAGCGTGCTTGGCGCGCTGCAGACCTGGCGCGACGAAGGCCGGCTCGTCAGCGCGCTGCTCGCCAAGTTCCATTCGGGTCTCGACGTGCCCAGCTTCTACTATCGGCCGTTGCCGATGGCCACGTACGGCGCCAACTTCGCGTTCGCTGGCGCCGATCCGCTGGCGTGGCGGCTGACCAACCTGGCATTGCACCTCGTGAGCGGTGGCCTGGTGTTCGCGATCGCGCGAGGCCTGGGCGACGCCGACGACACTCGCGCCTTTGGCGGCGCGGCGCTCGCGGCTGCGATCTTCCTGTGCTTTCCGACCAACGTCGAAGCCGTGGCGTGGGTCTCCGGGCGTTACGATTTGCTGGCGACGCTGTTCATGCTGGCCAGTGTCGTGTGCTTTCAGCGCGCGCGACACTGGAACGATCGCTGGGGTACGCCTTCGCTCGTCGCCGCACTGTGCGCGTTCGCGAGCAAGGAATCGGCGGCGCTGCTGCCCGTTTTCGTGCTGGCGATCGCCGTTGCTCGCGCGCTCCGGACCGACGTACGCGCGGCACTGTCGCAGGGCGCGCGAGATGCGCTGCCGTGGATCCTCGTCGCGGTCGCGTACTTTGCGCTGCGCACCGTCATCTTCGGCACGCCGCTGCGCGTCTATCCCGACACCGCGCCGCTGGCCGCGTTGCTGCACGGCGACTGGCTGCAAACGCTGGTCTCGGGAGGCGCGTGGCTCAATGTGGTGCTGCCAGTGCAGTGGGCGCGCGTAGCGTTTCTCGCCGGCATGGGCATGCTGTTGGCGGTAGCGGCGGCGACGTGCCTGGCTGACGCGCGTGCGCGCGGAGTCTGGCTTGCCATCGCGGTCACGGCGCTGGCATCGGTGGGCATGGTACTGCCGCATTTGGCGACACTCGCCGCGAACGGCGAGGAGGGTCGGCTGTTCTATTCGACTTCCGCGCTGATCGGGCTGCTGCTCGCGCTGACGTGGATCGGGCCGCGCCGTGCGGGCCGCGGCAGTGCGCTGCGGGCGATCGGCGGCGGGCTCGTCGTGTTGACGCTGGTCGCACAAGCCACGCTGTTGCGCGCCGCCGTCGCGCCATGGACTGACGCCGGGGAGCAGGCAATCGCACTGGCGCGCGCGCTTCCCGCGCTTGCCCGGACCATTCGCGAGGATGGTTACGGGCTGGTGTTGGTCGCCGATCACCTCGGCGCAGTCCCCTTCGGCCGCAACGCACAGGGCGGCCTGATTTCGCCGCCGACGCAAGCCGCGCCGCTGTCGACGCGACTGGTGGTGCAGACGCCCGACGAACTCGCCGGGTGGCCTTCGCACATCGGCCGCGGCTTGGTCGACGCCTTGCGCCGGTATCCGCTCGCGCAGGCCTGGCCGGCGGTCGAATCGGGGCGCGCCAGCGCGCCGCTCGCGCCGTCGGATTATTTTTGCTGGGATGGGTCGCAGCGCGTGTTGGTGCCTGTGCGGCTACCCACCGACAGTGCCACCGGTGACTGGATCGGTGCGTGGCGGGCCGCATTGAAGGCAGGTCCATGTAGTGACCTGGCGCGGGATTTGTAGCGTCCTGCCATACGCGGTTGCGGCCGCGCAGGGCGTTATAATCGGCGCTTCCCTCTGTAACGACTCCGATGCTCTTCATTCTGCGCATGCGCTGGTTGCCGGCGTTTCTTGCGGCGTCGCTAGTTTTCGCCGCGGCGGCGGCAGAGGTCGTCGCGCCCGCGCCGGCGCCGCCGCCGGCCATCGCCGCCAAGGCCTATCTCCTGGTCGATATCCTCAGCGGGCAGACCATCGTCGCGCAAGGCGCCGACGAGCCACGTGAGCCCGCGTCGCTGACCAAACTGATGACGGCGTACCTGGTGTTCCGGGCCTTGAAGGACAAGGAATTGGTGCCCTCGCAACCGGTCACGGTTTCGGAAAAGTCATGGCGTGCCGAAGGCTCGCGCATGTTCCTCGAGCCCAGGAAAGTGGTCAGCATCGACGAGTTGCTGCGCGGTTTGATCGTGCAGTCGGGTAACGACGCCGCGATCGCGCTCGCCGAGACCAGTGCGGGCTCCGAGCCGGCGTTCGTCGAGCGTATGAACAAGGAAGCCGCGCGGATGGGCATGAAGAACACCCGCTTCGCCAATGCCACCGGCCTGCCCGCTGCACAACAAGTGTCGACCGCCAGCGACCTGGCGTTGCTGGCTGCGGCGATCATTCGTGACTTCCCGGAGTATTACCCGCTGTATTCGGTCAAGGAATTCCGCTACAACAACATTACCCAGCCCAATCGCAATCGCCTGCTGTGGAGCGATCCCTACGTTGACGGCATGAAGACCGGCAACACCGATGCCGCGGGCTATTGCCTGATCGCCTCGGCCAAGCGCGGCCCGCGGCGCCTGCTTGCGGTCGTGCTCGGCGCCGGGTCCGATTCCGCGCGCGCCAGCGAGGCGCAAAAGCTGCTCAATTACGGGTTCCAGTTCTACGACACGGTGCAGCTCTACCAGAATGGCCAGGCGGTGAGTTCGCTGCGCGTGTGGAAAGGCGCCACCGACATGGTGCAGGCGGGATTCGTCGCCGATCAGTACCTGACGTTGCCCAAGGGCCAGGCGCCAAAGCTCAAGCTGGCGATGGAAGCCGTCGAGCCGCTGGTCGCGCCGGTGACGCAAGGCCAGCGCGTCGGCGTCGTGCGCGTATCGCTGGATGGCAAATCGGTCGGCGAATATCCGCTGCAGGCGCTCGCCGACGTGCCGCCGGCCAGCTTCTTCGGGCGTCTCTGGGATACGTTGCGGCTGTGGGTGAAGTCGTTCACGCACTGACGCCGAAGCCGTAACGGGCAATGACCACTTTGGAGTGCATGCAATGACTGTCTACCTCAATGGCCAGTTCCTCCCGATCGAAGACGCCAAGATCTCCGTTCTCGATCGCGGCTTCATCTACGGCGATGGCGTCTACGAGGTCGTGCCGGTGTATGCGCGCGGTCCCTATCGGATGCCGCAGCATCTGGCGCGACTGCAGCGCAGCCTCGACGGTATTCGGCTCGCCAATCCGCACTCGGCCAGTGAATGGGAAGCGATCGTCCACGACCTGGTCGCGCGCATGGCGTTCGCCGATCAGGCGGTGTACTTCCAGGTCACGCGCGGTGTCGCCAAGCGCGACCATGCCTTTCCCGCGGGCGTGAAGCCCACCGTGTTCATGATGAGCAATCCGCTGGTGCTGCCGACCGCGGCGCAGATCGAGCGCGGTGTCGCCGTGGTCACCGGAGTCGACGAACGCTGGCTGCACTGTGACCTGAAGACGACTTCGCTGCTGGGCAACGTGCTGGCGCGGCAGGACGCGGTCGACGCGGGCGCGGTCGAGTCGGTGCTCTTCCGCAACCATTACCTGACGGAGGCGTCGGCGTCGAACGTCCTGATCGTCAAGGACGGCGTCATCATCGCGCCGCCGAAGGACAACCTGATCCTGCCGGGCATCACCTACGACGCCACGCTGGAATTGGCGCAGACCGGCGGGCTCTCGCTGATCGTGCGGCCCGTGACGCGCGCCGAGGCGCTCGCCGCCGACGAGATGTGGCTCTCATCGTCGACCAAGGAAGTGCTGGCGGTAACGACCGTCGACGGGAAGGCGTTTGCGGGCGGCAAGCCGGGCCCGATGTTCCGCAAGATGCACGCGCTGTTCCAGGCCAGCAAGCGGCAAACGTCCTAGCCGCCAGCGTCAACCTTCGGGGTGTGACTGGCTGAGTCGATAGCGCCCGCCATGCCACACCAGCGGAGCGATGTTCTGGTGCGCGCAGGCATCGACCTGACCGATGAAAAGCATGTGATCGCCTGCCGGGTGCAAGGCGTGGTGGCGGCATTCCAGCCACGCCACCGCACCTTCAATGAGTGGCGCCGCCGCGGCGCCCAGGCGGAACGGGACCGCGTCGAAGCGATCGGCGTGCGGACGCGAAAAGCGTCGCGCCAGTTCGATCTGGTCGTGCGCCAGCACGTTGACGGCATAGCGCTCGGCGCCTTCGAACACCGCCAGGCTGCGCGAGCGCCGCGCCAGGCTCCAGACGACCAGAGGCGGATCGAGCGATACCGAATTGAAGGAGTTCGCGGTAAACCCGACGTAGGCGCCGGTGGCGGTTCGCGCCGTGATGATGGTCACGCCGGTGGCAAATTGCGCCAGCACGTCGCGGAAATGACGCTCGGGAACCGGGGTCTGCATCGCGCGCTCGGTGGACAGCGTAAATCTTATGGTCGCGCGTACGTGCGCTAGGATACACAACAGCCGGATTATCTTAGGGGCGGGCACCCGGGGTGTCAAAGTTCCGCGTACGGGGCTAGACTAGTCGCTCCGCTGGACGATCGTTGACTGCCGTCATCGGCCATGAAGTCTTCGTTAACTAGGTTTGTCGCGCGCCGCTACGAAGGTCGCAATCTGCCTGTCGCGCTGGTCATGCCGGACGGCGGCCGAGTTGCGCTGTCGGACTCGACCGAGATCGACATCTACGCGCGCACCTGGAACGGATTGCGCACGCTGGCCTCACCCGAACTCGGCAAGCTTGCGCGCGCCTACGTGCACGACGACATCGATTTTTCCGGGGGCGCGCGGCGCGCACTCGACATCGCCGAAGGTCTCGTCGGCAGCGTCACTCATGGGCGCGATCGGGCTCGTGCGCGCATCGCGCAATGGTGGCACCAGCGGCGCGGCAATCGTCCGAACATCCAGTACCACTACGACGTTTCCGATGTCTTTTATCGGCTGTGGCTCGACGAGCGCATGGTGTACTCGTGCGCTTATTTCAAGACCGCAGATGACACGATCGACCAGGCGCAAGCGCAAAAGCTCGATCACATCTGCCGCAAGCTGATGCTCAAGCCGGACGAGGAATTTCTGGACATCGGTTGCGGCTGGGGCGGCCTCATCTTCTGGGCGGCGCAGAACTACGGCGTGCGCGCCACCGGCATCACGCTCTCGCGCAACCAGTTCGAACACGTGAGCGCCAGGATCCGCGAGCTGGGCCTGGGCGACGGGGTCAGGGTCGAGCTGCGTGATTTCCTCGACCTGCCGCCTGCCAGTATCTACGACAAGATTGCCAGCATCGGCATGTTCGAGCACGTCGGCCTGCGCAATTTTCCACGCTACTTCGCCAAGATCCAGCAGCTGCTCAAGCCGGGCGGCCTGGTGCTCAATCATGGCATCACGCTCAATCAGGTCCACGTGCAGAGTCTTGGCAGCGGCATCAGCGGTTTCGTCGAGGATTACGTTTTTCCCGGCGGCCAGCTGGCGCATGCATCGACCGTTATCGAGGCCATCGCGGCCGGCGGCCTCGAACTCCTCGATGCCGAGCCGCTGCGCGAGCACTATGCCAAAACGCTCTGGCACTGGGTGGACCGACTGGAGCGCAATGCCGACGCGGCGCGGCGCGAGGCCGGCGAAGCGAAGTTCCGCACCTGGCGCATTTACCTGGCCGGATCGGCGCATGCGTTCGACCGCGGATGGCTGTCGATCTTCCAGCTCCTCGCCGGTAAGGCGTTGCCCGACGGCAGCGTGCCCCATCCGCTGACACGCGACTACATCTACCCGCGCTGACGCGGCGCTTGCAATGCGCGCTCAGCAACCCCATATGCATCCGATGGAAACGACTGCCGTGGCCGAAACCCTGCTCGAATTCCCCTGCGCGTTCCCGCTCAAGATCATGGGCAAGACGCAGGATGGCTTCGCCCAGACCGTGCTTGACGTGGTGTTGCGCCACGTGCCCGATTTCGACAGCGCGTCGATGGAGATGCGCGCGTCGCGGCTGGGCAATTACATCTCGCTGACCTGCACCATCAACGCGACGTCGCGCGAACAGCTCGACGCGCTTTATCGCGAGTTGTCGGGGAATCCACAGGTCGTCATGGTCCTTTGAGGTCCGCGCTGCCGGGGGGTGTCACGGGGACGATCGTGCGCCGCCTCGGGGTCAGCGAGTACGAAACGACGTGGCGGGCCATGCAGGCCTTCACTGCCGCGCGCACGGCCGATACCCCTGACGAGATCTGGCTTACCGAGCATCCGAGCGTATACACGCTCGGGCTCGCCGGACGCCGCGAGCACCTGCTGCGCGACACCGGCATCATCACGCTGAAGGTCGATCGCGGAGGGCAGATCACCTACCACGGCCCCGGGCAGCTCGTCGCCTATACGCTGCTCGACCTGACGCGTGCGCGGCTGGGCATCCGCGAGACAGTGCGCAGGCTCGAGCGCGCCGTGATACGATTCCTCGATACTTTTTCGATTGCCGCATACGCCAAGGCCGGCGCACCCGGTGTCTATGCGTCTGCGAACGGCGTGGAAGCAAAGATCGCCGCGCTCGGGCTCAAGGTCAGTCGCGGATGCACCTATCACGGCGTTGCCGTCAATATCGCCATGGACCTCTCGCCATTCTCGGATATCGATCCCTGCGGCTACCCCGGGCTGGCGGTTACGCAGTTGCGCGACTTTGGCGTGACCTGCACAGTCGACGCGGCGGGCAGCATGATGGCGCCGATACTTGACGTCTGTCTGCACGAGCCGGCGGCGCAATGAGCCAGGAACTCCCTTCGGCCCCGCCGTCTGCCGCCGCCGGCGTCAAGCACAAGGGCGGTGACAAGACTTCGCGCATCCCCATCAAGGTGGTTTCCGCCGAACGGTTGAAAAAGCCCGAATGGATTCGGGCGCGCGCACCGTCGTCCCCGCGCTTCTACGAGATCAAGAAGATCCTGCGCGAGCACAACCTGCACACGGTGTGCGAGGAAGCGTCGTGCCCGAATATCGGCGAGTGCTTCGGCAAGGGCACCGCCACCTTCATGATCATGGGTGACATCTGCACGCGGCGCTGCCCGTTCTGCGATGTGGGGCACGGCCGGCCGTTGCCACTGGACGCCGCCGAGCCGGAGAATCTGGCAAAGACGATCGCGGCGTTGCGGCTGACCTACGTTGTCATCACCAGCGTCGATCGCGACGACTTGCGCGATGGCGGCGCGCAGCATTTCGTCGATTGCATCCGAGCGGTACGCGAACTTTCTCCGAAGACGCAGATCGAGGTGTTGGTACCGGATTTTCGTGGCCGGCTCGACCGCGCGCTCGACATCCTTACCGCCGCGCCGCCGGACGTGATGAACCATAATCTCGAAACCGTTCCGCGGCTGTACAAGCAGGCGCGGCCAGGCTCCGACTACGCGCATTCGCTCGCGCTGCTGCGCGGATTCAAGTCGCGCTTTCCCGCGATTCCGACCAAGTCTGGTCTTATGGTCGGCCTGGGCGAGACCGACGAGGAAATTGTGCAAGTCATGCGCGACATGCGCGGCATGGGAGCCGAGAGCATCGACATGCTGACCATCGGTCAATATTTGCAGCCGACGTCCGGACACCTGCCGGTCCTGCGTTACGTGCATCCGGACACCTTCGGCAGGTACGAGCGCGAAGCGTATGTGCTGGGATTCCGCCATGCCGCGGTCGGCGCGATGGTGCGCTCGTCGTACCACGCCGACCAGCAGGCGCACCGCGTGCTCGAAACTACCGCGTAGCCACGGAGTTCAAGGAGGAGTCGATGCACAAACGTTTTCTGCGCACGGTTGCGCTGGTCGCGCTGACCGCATTTTCCATCGCCATCGCCCACGCCGAGGTCACGGAGGTGCGCATCTCGCGCGGCTTCGGCGTTCTCTATCTGCCATTGATGGTGATGGAGAGCGAGAAGCTGCTCGAGAAACAGGCCAAGGCGGCCGGCCTGGGTGACGTCAAGGTCAACTATCTGATTCTCGACGGCGGCAACGTCATCAACGATGCCATGCTCTCCGGAGCGCTCGACATCGCCTCGATCGGCGTCGCCGGGTTCCTTACGCTGTGGGCAAAGGCCAAGGACAATCCGGCGATCGAGATCCGCGGGCTGTCGGGAATGAGCTCGTCGTCGCTGTACTTGATGACGCGCAATCCCGCGGTGAAGACACTGAAGGACTTCAGCGACAAGGATCGCATTGCGGTGCCCGGCATCAAGACCTCGCTGCCGGCGGTGATCCTGCACATGGCGGTGGCCAAGGAATTCGGCGACGCCAATTATTCCAAGCTCGATCCCATCACCGTTGGCCTGCCGCACCCGGAGGCGCTGACCGTGCTGCTCTCCGGCAAGGGCGAGATCAACAGCCACATGGCATCGCCGCCGTTTTCATACATCGAGGACGCGACGCCGGGTCTGCACCGCGTTTTCACCTCGGTCGACATGCTCGGCAACATCACGCTCGACATGACCTACACGACGCGCAAGTTTTTCGAAGCGAATCCGAAACTCTGCGCGGCGTTCATTGCCGCGATGAATGACGCGAACGCGCTCATCGCGAAGGACAAGAAGAAGGCCGCCGAAATCTACGTCACGGTGGGCAAGCAGAAGTCGTCGGTCGAGGAGATCATCAAGATTCTCAACGATCCGAACTCGAGATTTTCCACGGTGCCCGATGGGACGATGAAATATGCGGAGTTCATGTCGCGCGTCGGCACGATCAAGGCCAAGCCGGCGTCGTGGAAGGACCTGTTCTTCGCGCCGATCTACGGCACCGCCGGCAGCTGAGCGTTGGCGGGCGGTCGTTCGCCCTTCGGCCACAGCAGCCACAGCCTGCCGTCCTGCTTCATCCGCCCGGCCTCACGCGCGGCGTCGTCGCCAAAGCCCCAGAACCAGTCCGCGCGCACCGGGCCGCGGATCGCGCCGCCCGTGTCCTGCGCCAGCATCAGGCGCTGCAGGGGCAGCGTCGACAGCGGCCAGGTGGTCGCTACGAAAATCGGCGCGCCCAGCGGAATGAAGCGCGGATCGACGGCGATCGCGCGACCTGCCGCGAGGGGTACGCCAAGCGCGCCGATCGGGCCGTCGATCGTGGACGAGGGAGCTGGAGTGACGATGCGGAAGAACACGTAGCTCGGGTTTTCCGCCAACAGCGCCGGCAGCAAATCGGGATGGTCGCGGCCCCACTGCTTGATGCCTTGCATCGACGCCTTGTCCAGCGTCATCTGGCCGCGTTCGACGAGGAGCCTGCCGATCGAACGATAAGGCTGCCCGTTCTGATCGGCGTAACCCACGCGTACGATACTGCCGTCGGGCAACAGCACTCTCCCCGAACCCTGGATCTGCAGGAAAAACGCCTCGATTGGGTCGTCGACGTACACTAACTCTTTGCCGCTGACCGGCGCGATGCCCGCGTCGATGTCGGCGCGCGGCCAGTAGGGGACCACGCGCTTACCTTCGACGCGTCCGCGCAGACGCTTGTCCTTGAGTTCGGGGTAGAGCTCGGACAGATCGATGGTGAGCAGATCGTCCGGCGGGGCGTAGAGGGGATAGCGATAGCGCGCGTCGCGGATTCGCGCGCCACGCAGTAGCGGTTCGTAGTAACCGGTGACGAGGCCAGTGGCGCCGCCCTCGGCGGCGCGGTCGGAGTCGCTGACCTGGTATGCGCTAAAATAGGTTTCGAAGTACGCGCGAACGGCATCGCCATTGCGTCGGTCGAGCGAGGCGGCCGCGTTGCAGGCGTTGCGCCAGGTCGGAGCGGTGGCGCTGCGCGCAAGCAACGCGGAACAACTGGCCATGAACGCTGGCCACGCTTCGGCAAGCGTGTCATCACGCCAGCCGGGAAGGTCGGCAAAAGGTACCGCGCGCAGTTGCATTGCCGGTGCGGCGGGCGTTGCTGCAGGTGGTGCGGGTGGGCGCGCTGGAACGGGTGGCGCGATGGGCGGCGTAGTGCAGGCCGCCAATATTGCCAACGGCGCGGCGAGTGTCAACTGGCGAAGGCGCGACGCGATGGAATGGATTATTCTGGAAGCGGGCGTGGCGTTATTCCTCGCAGTGTTCATTGTCTGGTTCACGACCGGCGGCAAGCGCAAGCGCCCGCAAGCCAAGGCTGAGCCGCCGGCGGACGCCAACGACTCCGCGAAAAATTGAGGCTAATGGAGAATGCGCGGCACCGACAGCGTGAACAGGGGAATCGCCGCCTCGAATGCCTGGCCATCCTCGGCCATCATGTGATAGGTGCCGCGCATGGTGCCGACGGCGGTCTCGATGTTGGTGCCGCTGGTGTACTCGAAGTTCTCACCGGGTTTGAGCCAGGGCTGCTGACCGACGACGCCAAGACCCTTGATCTCGACCACCTTGCCATTCGCGTCGGTGATCACCCAATGCCGGCTCACCAGTTGCACCGGCACCGTGCCGGTGTTGAGGATGGTGATCGTATAGGCGAACACGTACTGATTTTTCGACGGATCCGACTGGTCCTCGACGTAGATCGCCTTCGGCGCCACGGTAATCTCGTGTTTCTGACTTTCCGCCACGGCCGTACTCTTCTTTCGTAATCGGGGGATTATAACGCCATGCGACGCTGCGAGATTGCCGCCTCGATCCTGTCGGCCGACTTCGCGCGCCTCGGCGAAGAGGTTCGCGCCGTGATCGAGGCCGGCGCCGACCTGATCCATTTCGATGCGATGGACAACCATTACGTTCCCAATCTCACGATCGGTCCGCTGGTGTGCCAGGCGCTCAAGCCACACGTCAGCGTGCCGATCGACGTGCACCTGATGGTGAAGCCGGTTGATCGCATCGTCCCGGATTTCGCCAGGGCGGGCGCCTCGATCATAAGCTTCCATCCCGAAGCGTCGCTGCACATCGATCGCACCATCGCGCTCATCCACGAGAGTGGCTGCAAGGCCGGCCTCGTCCTCAATCCGGCGACGCCGCTCGTTTGCCTCGACCATGTGCTCGAGTCGCTCGATCTGGTCCTGATCATGTCGGTCAATCCCGGCTTCGGCGGCCAGACGTTCATCCCCGAAGCGCTGGCCAAGCTTGCTTCGGCACGCGCGCGCATCGACGCAGTCGTGGCGCGCACCGGCAGGCCCATTCGCCTCGAAGTCGACGGTGGCGTCAAGATCGACAACATCGCCGCGATCGCGAGGGCGGGGGCCGACACCTTTGTCGCCGGATCGGCGATCTTCGGCGCGACGGATTACGGCGCGACGATCGCGGCGATGCGGGCGGCAATCGCCGCGGCGTGAACCGGCGCTGCTTGTCAGACCTCGCCCCAGCGGTGGTATAGTTATTCGACGGGTGCAGGTTCCCACCCGTGACACTTACGACAGCTTCCAACGATGAGCTGCAACGCTTTCAACTGCAACGGCTGGGCCTTGAGGCACGGCAACGTCTGGCGCTGGCGGCGCCACTCGTAAGCCGCGTCCGCGCCGCGCGCAACAGCGGCGCCCGAATTCGTTGTGCCTGTTGAATGATTGTTGAGCCATCATGACCGAAGCCGAATTTCGCGCGCTCGCCGCGCAGGGGTATAACCGCATACCCCTGGTACTCGAAACCTTTGCCGATCTCGATACCCCCCTGTCGCTGTACCTGAAGCTCGCCAACCGGCGCAGCACATTCCTGCTCGAGTCGGTGGTGGGCGGCGAGCGCTTCGGCCGCTATTCGTTTATCGGCCTGCCCGCGCGCCAGCGCATCTGCGCGCGTGGCCGCGACATCACGGTCGAGGACGACGGTGGTGGCGTGATCGAGCGCCACCAGGGCGACCCGCTGGCGTTCATCGGCGAGTTCCTGCGCCGTTATCGCGCGGCGCCGCAACCGGGACTGCCACGCTTCTGCGGCGGACTGGCCGGCTACTTCGGCTACGACAGCGTGCGTCACATCGAGACGCGGCTCGCGGACACCGCGCCACCGGTCGCGCCGGCATTTGCCGACATTCCCGAGATCCAGTTGCTGCTGACCGAAGAGCTCGCGGTTGTCGATAACCTGTCGGGCAAGATTTCGCTCATCGTCTACGCGGATCCGGCGCAGCCCAACGCGTTTCGCGACGCGGACGATCGCCTGCAGGCATTGCGCCGCCTTCTGCGCGAGCCGGTATCGATTCCGTACCAGACTGCGACCGCCCTCACCGAGGCGACCAGCGAGTTCGGAGCCGAGGGCTACAAAGCCGCGGTCGCCCGTTCGCGCGAATACATTGCCGCGGGCGACATCATGCAGGTCGTCATCGCGCAGCGCATGCGCCGGCCGTTCACGGAGCCGCCGCTGCAGCTGTATCGCGCGCTGCGCTCGGTCAATCCTTCGCCGTACATGTTCTACTACGACTTCGGCGATTTTCACGTCGTCGGCGCGTCGCCGGAAATCCTGGTGCGCAAGGAAGTCGACAACGTCACGCTGCGCCCTATCGCCGGCACGCGGCCGCGCGGTGCGACGCGCGACGCGGATGAGGCGCTGGCCACCGAGCTTCTCGCGGACCCGAAGGAGATCGCCGAGCACGTCATGCTGCTCGACCTCGGCCGCAACGACGTGGGACGCGTCGCGCAAACCGGCAGCGTGAAGGTAAGCGATCGCATGATGATCGAGCGCTATTCGCACGTGATGCACATCGTGTCCAACGTCGAAGGCCGGCTCAAGCCGGGGCTTACCAGCATCGATGTCCTGCGCGCGACGTTCCCGGCCGGCACGGTGAGCGGTGCGCCCAAGGTTCGGGCGATGGAGATCATCGACGAGCTGGAACCGACCCGCCGCGGCATCTATTCGGGCGCCGTGGGCTACATCAGTTTCCAGGACGACATGGACACGGCCATCGCGCTGCGCACCGCGGTGGTCAAGGACGGTGTGCTCTACGCCCAGGCGGGCGGCGGCATCGTCCACGATTCGTCGCCCGAAGGCGAATGGCAGGAGACGCTCAACAAGCTTCGCGCGCTGCAGCGCGCCGCGGACATGGTGCAGCAGGGGCTCGACGCTGAGAGTTGATGCCGTCGACGCCGGCGGGCGATCTGCGCCCGCGGCATCGACAACTTCGTTGGTGTTACTTGAGCTGGTCGAGCAGCGCGCGTGCTTCGCGGTCGCTGGGGTCCGCGGTTACCAGTGCCTGCACCGCTTTGCGCGCGGCGTCGCGATGACCGGCGTCGCGTTCCATGGTGGCCAGCGCGATGTGTATGTCGCGCTCGGCGGGCCAGCGTTCGGCGGCGCGCTGCAAGGTTTTGATGGCGTCCGACGCGCGACCCACGGAATTCAACGCGACCGCATACACGTAGGTGTATCGCGCGCTGTCGGGCGCGAGTTGCGCCGCGCGGGAAAGTTCCGGCAGCGCGGCATCGCGCTGCTGCTGTCGGGCGAATGCCAATCCCAGCGCGTGATGCAATGGCGCGCTCGCTGGCACTTGCGCGATGCCCTCCCGCAGGACGCGCATGGCGTCGTCGTCCCGTCCGCGCTGTCGATACGCGTCGGCCGAATTCACGTAGGCTGGAACATATCTTGGGTCGAGCGTCCTCGCCGTCAGGAATTCGGCCTGCGCGTCGTCGTATCGGCGCTGCTGCGAATAGAAAGTTCCAAGATTGGTGCGTGCTTCGGGTCGATCGGCGTTGTACTTCTGCGCGGCGATGTACTCGTCCGTGGCGCGGCGCAGTGCCGGACGCTGCTCGGGTGAAAGTTGGTCCTCGGGAATGCCCACGAGCGCGCTGGCGGCCTCGATCCTGATCGCACGCAGCGGGTCGCCGAGCAGCGGACCGGCGATTGCCGGTCGCTCGTTGGGCGGCAACGTGGCCGCCAGCCTGACCGCGGCGAGGCGCTGCAAGGGATTCGCGCTGCGCGCGCCGCTGCTCGCAGCCGCAGCCATCGTCGAAGTCGGGCTCGTTCGCAAACGTTCGAGGGCGGAGGCGCGCGCGATTGCAGGCTGGCTCGCGTCTGCCGCGACCGCGGCCAGCGACGCGCCGGCGCCGGGCTTGCCGAGTTCGGCGTTGCGGAAAGTCGGAGCGAAATTCTGCAGCCCCTGAGCGTCGTGTCCGTACCACTGGCGCACGGTATCGGCGGCCCACTTCGCGTCCTTGGTGTCGTGACAGGAGTTGCAGGCGTTCGGCACGCCAAGCGATACGCTCAAGTCGGGACGCGGCACCCGCAGGCTGTGGTCGCGCCTCGGGTCGACCACCATGTACGTCGTCGCCGGCATATGGCAATTGACGCATTGCGCGCCCGCGGTCGCCGCCGGATGGAAATGGTGCTTCTGCGAGTCGTACTTTTCCGCGGCGTGACACTGCGCGCACAGCGCGTTGCCGGGAGCCTTCAGTTTCTGCGAGTGCGGCTCGTGGCAGTCGCTGCAGGTGACGCCCTGACGATACATCTTGCTCTGCAGGAAAGAGGCCCAGATGTAGGCCTCGTCGCGCTGCTGTCCGTCGGCATGGTAGAGCGGTGGTGTGAGCAACGCCGGCACATAGTGATCGAGGAACGGCTTGCCTGCCTGGTAATTCTCGGCGATCTGCGCGCGTCGCGCGTGGCACTGCGCGCACACTTCGATCTCCCGATCGCTCTCGCGCGGCTTGCTGCGCGTGGCGTTGCCCGTCGCCGGATCGATGGTCCAGCGCACGTCGGCGCGCTCGTCGAGCGCCACGGTGAGTCCCTTGCGCGGATCGCCGGTTCGCTTGTCGGCCCAGACAATGTGATTGGACCCGGGACCGTGACACGCCTCGCAGCCGACATGGATTTCCGACCACGTGGTAGCGAACTTGCCGGCGGCAGCGTCGTAGTTCTTGCGCAGATCGGTCGAGTGACAGTCCGCGCACATGAAATTCCAGTTCTGCTGCCTGCCGGTCCAGTGCAGTTCGTCGTGCGCCGAAATCTTCTCTTTCGGGTAGAGCGAGAACCAGCGCTTGGCGCCGGTATCCCAGGCGACGGTAAGCGCCTGCAGCCGCGCTCCCGGCAATTCGATGAGGTACTGCTGCAGCGGCTCGAGGCCGAAAGTGTATTTGACCTCGAACTCGGCGGCCTTACCGTCTGGACCATCGGTGCGAACGTAGAACTTGCCGTCGCGCCGGGAAAACACCGTCGAGCTTCCCAAGTGCTCGAACTTGCGATCAGTGAAGTCACCGAGCACGGTGGCATCAGTCGCTTCCTGCATCGCGCGCGCGTGCTGCGAACCTGACCACGCCTTGGTCGCGCCTTCGTGACAGTTCGCGCAGGCTTTGCTCCCGACGAAGTTCGGCGCAGGCGCCGCGGTCGCAGCGACGGCGGGCGGAGGGTGACTCGTCCACGGATGCCAGAACCACGCCCCGACGGCAACGGCGATCATCGAAATTCCGACCAGCGTTCCGATTACGCTGCGGGACACGGCCGGCACGCTGCCTGCCCCGTCGGTGGTGGGTGCATGCAACGCGAGTTCGGAAGTGCGCCCCGGTGGGTGGCGTTTTTTGGCCATGCGGCGTCGGCTGCTAGCGGCTCAATCGTGGAGGAGCGCGCAGTTTACCGCTTCGGCACGAACCGAGCCGTGGCGTTGCGGCGAATCGTGCCCAAGTGTCGGCTTTAAGCTTGGACATTCGCTTGGGCACGCTGAAGATGTGTGCTGTAATCAGGCTTCGCGGGCCATGGCCGCTCCACAGCATGGCGAGGACGCGGGAGTAGAACGCCTCGGCTTGCACCGGGCCACGCAAAGCCATGTTGGTATCCGGAAATTCCATATTTGCAGCCGTCGTGTTGACTCCGCTGTTCTGCCCTCCGGGAGGGTCGGACACTTGAGCGCGGTCGTGCCACGCCGAGAGGCCGGATCTGGGCCGGCGGCCGGCAGTTGGATGAGGCTGGCGCGCGCAGCGCTCGCCACCGTCATCGCCATACTCCATTGCGCAGCGCACGCCGCGGAAACGGGAACATCGCAGAGTGTGTTGATCCTCTTCAGCAACGGGCGTCCGCTACCCGGGGTTCTCGCCATCGACAGCACGCTGCGGCGGGTGGTGCCACCAGCCGTTGGCCATCCGGTCGAGATTTTCGACGAATTTCTCGACGTCGAGCATTTTGCGGACGCCATCGACGCCGGAACGATGGCGGAATTTCTGCACCTGAAATACCGCAAGCTGAACGTCGGTGTGATCGTGGCTGCCGGTCCGGAGGCATTGCGTTTCGCGCTGGGTTACCGGGACCGTATCGTTCCGAATGTCGCGGTGGTCCACCTCAACGTAACGCGCGAGGACCTGCCTGCGCTCAACGTCCCGCCGGACGTTATCGGATGGACGGTGGACCTCGATCCGACCGCCACTCTCGAGTTGGCAGAGCGCCTGCATCCGCGTGCGACCCAGTTGGTCATCATAACGGGGGCCTCTGGCACGGATCGCGCGTTGGAACGGCGCATACGCAATGCTGTTGCCGGATTGAAGAAACCCATGCAGGTCACGTTTCTCGCAGGTCTCCCTACGACGGACGTGCTGCAGCAGCTACACGCACTGACGGAAGATGCGATCGTCTACACTCCGGGCTATTACGTCGATGGTTCGGGAAAGGTGTCCACGCCCCGCCAGTCGGTGGACCAGATGGCGACCGCATCGGGGGCGCCCATCTACGGCCCGTACGACACGTTTATTGGGAGCGGCGTCGTTGGCGGGTATATGGCTACGTTCGAAGACCAGACGCAACACGCGGGAGCGACTGTGGCGGCCCTCCTTGCCGGTACTGCGCCGGCCGCGATTGCCACCGGTTCGATGCGCAATACGTTCATCGTGGACTGGCGCCAGATTCGGCGCTGGGGTATCGACGAATCGGCGCTTCCTCCGAACAGCGCCGTGCGCTTTCGCGAACCTAGTGTTTGGGAAAAGTACCGGTGGCAGATCGTGACGATAGCGCTCGCCATCTTCTTGCAGTCACTGCTCATTGCAAGCCTGCTCGTCCAGCGCCAGCGGCGCAGGAAAGCGGAACTCGCCGCTCAGCAGCAACGCGTGGAGCTCGCCCATGCGCTCAGATTGGCCACGGTCGGCGAGATGACGGCAGCGATTTCGCATGAAATAAACCAGCCCCTGGGCGCCATCCTCAGCAATGCCGAGGCCGCGGAAATGCTGCTCGATTCCGATGCGCCCTCCGTCGACACCCTGCGCCAGATTCTGGCCGATATCCGTCGCGACGATGTACGTGCGAGTGAAGTGGTGCGACGGATCCGCGCGTTGCTGCAAAAACAGGAGGTCCACAGGGAGCCGCTCGACATCAACGACGTTGTGCGCAATGCGGTCGGGATTGTCGGTGCCGAGGCCGCACGCCGCGAGGTCGACATCGCAGTGCATTTGGCGGCAGAGCCGCTTCGGGTTCATGGAGATCGTGTTCAGCTTCAACAGCTTCTTCTCAACCTGATCATGAACGCGATGGACGCGATGGCGCAGACGCCTGCGTTGTTTCGACGAACAACGGTTTCTGTCGTGCGCAAGGACAGGGGGAGGGTCGAGATCGCCGTATGCGACGCAGGTGACGGTATCGACGGTGTCGCAGCTAATCGCCTGTTCGATTCATTCTTCACGACGAAACCTAAAGGCCTGGGACTCGGGCTTTCGATCGCCCGCACCATTGCCGAGTCACACGGCGGAAGCATTCAAGCCGAAAATAACCCGTCGACGGGTGTAACTTTCCATGTGACGCTGCCGGAAGCACAATCCGAATCAATCGGCAAGGGATCGGCGAGCGATGCGCCTTCAGCAGCCGGGGCGACGTGACAACAACGTCGCCGATTGTCCACGTGATCGATGACGACGACGCCTTTCGGACAGCGATCGCCCGCGTTTTGCAGTTCGCCGGCTATCGGGTCAAAGAATATGCTTCCGCCGGGGCCTTTCTGCTCCTTGAAAAGGCGCGACACGCTCCCGGGTGCATCCTGCTCGACCTGCGCATGCCCGGTCCCAGCGGGCTGGAGTTGCACGAAGCGATTGCGGGAATCGAAGGTGCGCTGCCCGTCATCTTTATCTCCGGTCACGGCGACGTGAATTCAAGCGTGCGCGCAATGAAATCGGGCGCGGTCGATTTCCTCACCAAGCCAGTCGATCGCGAGACCTTGCTTGCTGCGGTAAACATGGCCATAGCGCGGGACGCGCAGCGGCGCACGCAAAATGATCGTCGGCATGAGCTCGCCGCGCGCTACGCGACATTGCTGCCACGGGAGCGCGAGGTATTTGCCCAAGTCGTGGCGGGGAAGCTGAACAAGCACATCGCGGCGGTGCTTGGCATTGCCGAGCGCACGGTCAAGGCGCATCGCGCGCAGGTCATGTTGAAAATGCAGGCTGCCTCGGTGGCCGAGCTCGCGCTGCTCGCCGAGCGGCTACGGGCGGACGGCTCTACACCAATCGTCCAGTAATTTCACGCCTGCCCGGCATCTTCTGTTCACCGCGAGGGCAGGGCGTCGACACTCCCCTGGCGCCGTGGCGATGCCCTGTAAGTGCCTTGCACGCTTTCTTCCCGAAGGGACAATCCGCGCTGCACCAAAGGGCAGCGCCCGCCTCACCAAGAGACGATGCGCGGCCCGATGCATCAGCCCAGTATCGACGTCGTAGTCAGCTTGAAGCGTGCTGCCCCAAGCACAAACCGAAGAGCAGCGGCGGAGGGCGCAATGACAAGGGAGCGTGGTCTGGTCGTACTCGTCGAGGACGATATAAGCATGCGAGAAGCGGTAGAGCGAGTGTTGTCGGCAACCGGGTTCGTCGTAACGTCCTTCGATTGTGCTGAATCCGCGCTCGAGGATCGCACTACGTTGGATGCGTGCTGCGTTGTACTCGACGTTCACCTGCCGGGTATCTCCGGCTTCGAGATGTACGAACGGCTCATTGCGGTGGGCAGGAAGCCGGCGGTCATCTTCATCACGGCGCGGGACGACGTTTTCACCAAGGATCGGGCCACCAAGTTGGGCGCGCTCGGTTATCTAGTCAAACCTTTTTCTGGCCGCGCACTCTCCGAAGTCGTGGCCGGAGCCTTCGCATGATCAAATTGCGCGGCAGTCGCTACTTTACTGTCGAGTCGCGTTTCGCATCTCTTACTGTCGCAGCACCGTACCATTCCTGGGAGTGACGACATGAACCTTCAAAAGTTGTTTTCGATGTCAACTGCAATCCTGGCGTTGCTGGTGATCAGCATCGTGCAAGCGGGAGCGCAGACGACGGCAAAGCCCAATATCCTCTTCATCATGGGCGACGACATCGGCATCATGAACGTTGGCGCCTACCATCGCGGGCTCATGGTCGGCGAAACGCCCAACATCGACCGCATTGCACAGGAAGGCGCGCTGTTCATGGCCGCCTACGCGCAGCAGAGCTGTACCGCCGGACGCACATCATTCATGACCGGCATGAATCCGCTGCGCGCGGGCATGATCATGCCGCAGCTGCCGGGCTCCACTACTTCGCTGTTGCCCGGCACACCGAGTGTTGCCAAGTTTGTACGCGATCTCGGATACAACACCGGAGAGTTCGGCAAGAACCACCTTGGCGACAAGACGAACTCGCTGCCGACCGCCCATGGTTTCCAGGAGTTTTGGGGCTACCTGTATCACCTGGACGCAATGCAGGGCGTGAGCTTCCCCGACATCAACAAGTCGCCGACGAATCAGTCTGTGGTGCCGCCGTGCACGAACACGCCGGTCCCGGGACTCGCGGAGGTGCCGGGTGCGGTCGACCCGCGAACCACGCTGTGCATGACCCCGCCCCGGCCCATGATCGCCTGCAAATCGTCGGACGGCACCGAGAAAAATCAGAGCTGCAAGGATGAAGGTCCGCTGACCTTGGAGCGATCGAAGACCGTGGATGAGGAAATCTCGGCCAAGGTCATCGACTTCCTCGACCGCAACGATCCCAAGAAGACCAACAAGCCCTTCTTCGTCTGGTACAACCCGGCGCGCATGCACATCACGACCGTGTTTTCGCCCAAGTACGAGAACATGCTGGGCGAGAAGGGCGGCAAGGACTGGGGCATCAACGAAGTCGGCATGAAGCAACTGGACGACAACGTCGGCGAGGTGCTCAAGAAGCTGGAAGCCATGGGCCAGCTCGACAACACGATCGTGGTCTTCACCACCGACAACGGCGCGGAGGTCATCACCTACCCGGATGGCGGCGTCACGCCGTTCCGGGGCGGCAAGCTGACGACCTGGGAAGGCGGCATGAGAATCCCGATGATGGTCCGCTGGCCAGGCCACATCAAGCCGGGCGTCATCAAGGACCAGATTTTCTCGCTGCTGGACTGGCTGCCCACGCTCGTGAACATTGCCGGGGGCCCCAAGGGCGATGCGTTGAAGAAGCAGATCGAGAGTGGCAGCTACCCGAGCATTGTGAAGACGACACTGGATGGCGTCGACCAGCGCGCCTACCTGGAGGGCCAAGGCGATTCCGCGCGCGACACCCTGTTCTACTACAGCGGTACGCATCCGTCGGCGGTGCGCTACAAGAACTGGAAGTTCTACTACGCGATGGCGCCCTCGTCTGCGACGGGAGGCCTGCTGGGAGTCCAGACCTATCACTGGACGCAAGTGAACAACATCAAGCGTGATCCGTTCGAGGCGGCCGTAGGCGCAGAGCAGTTGACCCTCCTGGGCATGGGCGGGGCTCTGGCGGCGCCGAGCACGGCTTATCTCTACGACTGGAACCTGCTGCCCATCGGGCAATTGTTGTGGATGAAGGAACTGATGAGCTACAAGCAGTTTCCGGCGCTTCAGACTCCGTCGAGTTACAACCTCGATCAGATCATCAAGGAAATGCAGGACTCGCACGTTAACGGCCACCTAGGCAGTTAGCGGAGCGAATGGAAAGGACTTCCCCTACTCGGTTCGGCATCGAAGTGCCACGATTGAAGTGTGACCATCAATCGAAGAGAGGGGAAGTCATGGAGAAGATTACTAC
>JBDTLK010000031.1:0-26929 GCA_039934835.1 Edaphobacterium sp. (SeqCode)
AACGCCAGCGCGCGCTCGTGCCCCTCGACGCGAACCACTGCTTCGAGCGCGTCTAGCCACTCGCGCGTCTCTTCCGGATCGGTATCGACAGTGTGCGCACCAATCGAGCGCGGCGGATTGCGAGAAGTCTTCGACCAGCTATCCATGGGCATCCCGTTATGTCCCGTACACTAACTTGTCGCTCGCTTGGCGAATGGCGTCATCCGCGTCGAGACTCTCCGGCGCCAGTCTGCGTGCGGCTGGTATCTCGCACGCGACTCGCAGAGTGCCCGCGTTTCGTTGGCGATCTCTGCATCGTTCTTGGAGAAATCCAGCGGAATGAGGGAAGGCTGCGTGCTGTACCACTCGATATCGACGAAGAATTCGAGGTTGTTGCTCTCGGATTCATGGCGACGCAATTATGATAGCAGCGTGTGCGTTTGTCCCGTTCGACGGGCATTGCGTGATGCGGTGCACAAATGCGCCGCGCCCGACTGGTCAGCGGGCATTCCGGGACGGTGGCGAATACCCGCGATGGATCGTTGACGCCGGGGATGACGCACATCATCAACGGCCGCAAGATCCAGAAAATCACCTCTTCGACGGTCAAGGTCTGCGGCACCGCACAGCAGATCGATGCGCCGGGAAAGTGCGTCGTCCCGGGCTTTCTGGACATGCACACGCACTCAGGGATCATGTTGAGCGACGTAGCGGCGGCGTACGACCGACAGTCGATACAAGCTTTCCACACGGTGATGGATCCGACGCACGTCGATTGAACGCTCACTGTGTGAAGTGAGTTCCGCGTCGCGCTCGCGCACTTCTCGGCTGCTGGAGATTGGCGGTGCGGCGCCCCGCTGCATACGGATGCCGCGCGCGACCGACCGCGAGTCAAGGCTGTGGAACGCGCAACATATGGCCGTCCTTCGTACGGCAGGTGGGTGCGCAAAGCCGGAACCGATGAACGACCGCGCACGGGGGCGTTCGCATGCTGCTAAGCTATTGGTCAAGCGCGGCTCGTGTATCTTCTGTACCGTGGTCGGCCGGCGCTCGTTAGCGCGCCGACAATTTCCCCGCTCCGAAAGTCGACATGCTCGAACTGCGCAGGGGCAAGGATCGCGGCATCGCCAATTTCGGCTGGCTCGACAGCCGGCACACGTTTTCGTTTGGCGAATACCATCACCCGAAACACATGGGCTTCGGACCGTTGCGTGTCATCAACGAGGACCGTGTCAGCCCGGGACAGGGCTTCGGCACGCACGCTCACCGCGACATGGAGATTATTTCCTACGTTCTCGAGGGCGCGCTGGAGCACAAGGACAGCATTGGTACGGGATCGGTGATCCGTCCCGGCGACGTGCAGGTCATGTCGGCGGGCACCGGCATCCGCCACAGCGAATTCAACCACTCGAAGAACGAGTCGGTGCACTTTTTGCAGATCTGGGTCACTCCCGATCGCGAGGGCATCGTCCCGCGCTACCAACAGAAGACTTTTACCGGCGCCAACAAGCGCGGCCGCCTATGCCTCGTGGGTTCAGCCAATGGACGCGATGGTTCGGTCGTCATTCATCAGGACGTCGAGATGTTCGCGTCGGTGCTTGACACTGGCGAGCAACTCGCACACTCGGTCGCGCCGGGGCGCCGGAGCTGGCTGCAGGTAGTGCGCGGCGCAGTCGCCGTAAACGGGCAAGAGATGGATGTCGGCGACGGCGCGGCAGCCGAGGTCGAGACGAAGCTCTTGATAACCAGTCGCGACGCAGACAGCGAAGTTCTGCTGTTCGACCTCCCGTGACACGGTCCCTGTCCCTGTCCCTGTCTCTGTCCCTGCCACCGTCGCACGCGTACGCGACTGCACGCCCGACCATTCGAGAGGAATGCGCATGAGTGGCGAAAACGATGTCGTGATCGAGGCGTGGAACACCGTCCTGTTCGACAAGTTCTGCCGCTTCAAGCATCTGTTGATCGACGGACTCTCGCCGCACAGCAACGAAGCGCTCGCCCGACAAAACTACGGCCAAGGCGCGCGCGTGCTTGACGTCGGCTGCGGATTCGGCGACAGCACTCGACTGATTGCCACTCTCGTGGGGCCTGGCGGCAAGGCGATCGGAGTCGACTCCGCGAAAAATTTCATCAACGCGGCCACGACGGAGACCGCGGACGCGCGCATCGCCAACGCGTCGTACTTTGTCGCCGACGTTCAGGTGGACGATCTGCGCGGCCCCTACGACGCGGCGTTCTCGCGCTTCGGCACGATGTTCTTCATGGCGCCGGGCGCCGCGATGCGCAACATTCGCAACGCGCTCAAGCCCGGCGCGAAACTCATGATGATCGTGTGGCGCCGGCGCGAAGAAAACCCCTGGCTGCACGATGCCGAACTTCGCGTCAAGGAAATCATCCCGCCCGTAGCGCACGAGGACACCGACCAGGTCCATTGCGGCCCGGGACCGTTTTCGATGGCCGGCCCGGACATGGTCAGCACGATGCTGCGCAGCGCCGGCTATGGCCATATCACCTTCGAGCGCTTCGATGCCGACATCTGCATCGGTAAGGACGTCGCCGAAGCGGTCGAGTTCGCGATGGCGCTCGGTCCGGCAGGCGAGATCATCCGGCTCTCCGGGGAGCTCGGCCAAAAGCGCAAGCCGGAGGTCATCGCGGCGCTGCGCGAAACACTGGCTCCCTACTTGCGGACCAACGGCGTGTGGGCACCGTCGAGCACGTGGTTCGTCAGCGCGCGCAATACCTGAGACGCAGCGCAAGCCGGCGCCGCGCTATGCCGGGTCCGGCAAATCGCCGATCCAGCTTTTGATGCGTTCGTAGACAACGGCGCGGCTGAGCAGGTCGAAGTGCCCCATGTCGTAGCCAATCCAGCGGCGGTCGTTGGGCATCGCCAGACTCGATGCAGGGTCGCGATGCCGGCCGAGCGCGCTGTTGATCGGCACCAGTCCGTCGCCGCGAGTGCGCGCGCCCGCCCTCCCTGGTCGCGGCGACTTGCTTCCCGCTATCGCATAGCAGCGAATGCCGTCCGGCAGCGGTAGCGGCGCACGCCCACCTGTCGAGGCACTCGTGGCCCAATCCTCGTCACGCAGGTCGCCGTGACGCAGGTCCTTGATTCCCGCGCTGCGCACCTTACCCAGGCGCGCAAAGGGCGACGTGTAAGGACTGATTCCGAGCAGATAGTCGGCACGTGCGCCAGCGCGTTCCAGCGGCGCACCGAAATGCGGCGTGCCCAGGAACAGCAGGCGGTCGAGACGATTAGGCCACGCGTGACCCGCGAGCGCGGCGTAGTGGCAGGCACTGCGCGCCAGCAGGCCGCCCATGCTGTGGCCGATGATCGCCAACTCTTCGAGCGGATGTGGCCATTCGCGCACAAGATTTTCCATCAGCGCAGCAAATTCGCGGCCGTTGGCAGAAATGTGCAGACCGCTGTTGTAGTGCAGATAGACCGGTGTGTAGCCCAGGTCGCCCGCCAGCGCCGCGCCATGATCGTGATTCTCGCGAGTCCACTGCTGATCGTTCATGCAAAGACCGTGAACCAGAACGAGCAATTTGCGGCCCGGCTCCTGAAATGCAGTCGCCAATGCACTGCGTGAGGCTTCGAGTTCCACCCCTTTCGCGCGCAGGCGCATGGCAATTGCCAGCGGATTGCCTGACGCCGCCAGGTAATCACCGAGCACGCCGTTGAGCGCAGCGAGAACCGCTTCGCGCTGCTGCGACGAGCGCTTGTGCGCCATGAGCGGCTCGAGCAGGCCCAGCAAGGCGTCGACACCGCCGCCGACCAGGCGCGTGACGCCGCGCACCGACCGGTACACGAGCCCGGTGATGCCCCCGGTCCGCCCTTGCGGCGACGTACCGAGGACGCCGGGTTTCCGGGCGACCGTGTGATGCATTGCCTCAACGAGGTCGGTCAGCCCCACCGTGGCATCGCTTGCCAGGCGATGGAAACCGCGCAGGTCTGACACGCGAAGGTGGGTGCTCTTTGGCATTGGAGTGGGTGTCGCGCCCGTCAGTCCAACGTGCGACGGTAACGCAGGAGCGCGATCGCGGCCATAGTGACCATGAACGCGGCGATCGGCCAGAGGTGCGGCGCGATGTCGCTGGCCGAATTGCCCTTCAGCAGGATGCCTCGCACGATACGCAGAAAGTGGGTCAATGGAAATGCTTCACCCACGGCCTGGGCCCAGACTGGCATGCCGCGGAAAGGGAACATGAACCCGGACAACAACAGCGAGGGCAGGAAGAAGAAAAATGTCATTTGCATCGCCTGCAACTGGTTGCGCGCGACCGTCGAGATCGTAAAGCCGAGAGCGAGCAGCGCGGCGATGTAGAGCGTCATCGCGGCGACGAGCAGCACCAAGCTGCCGATCATCGGCACGTCGAACAGAGTGCGCGCCGCGGTCATGATGATGAATGCCTGCAGGAAGCCGACGACGATGTAGGGGACGATCTTGCCGGTCATCACTTCGAGCGGCGTGGCCGGCGTCGCGAGCAGGTTCTCGAAGGTGCCGCGCTCGCGCTCGCGAGTCACCGCAAAGGCGGTCATCATCACCATCGTCATCTGCAGGATCACCCCCAGCAGGCCGGGCACGATGTTGTACTGCGTGATGCCTTCGGCGTTGTAGCGGCGCTGCACGTTCACGCCGAAGGGCGACGCGCCCGGCGCCAGCTTCGCCAGCGGTCCGGTGAGATCGTGCGCCAGCGCCCGCGAGCCCAGTTGCGCGAGCGCGGCCAGAGCGTTGCCGGTCGCACCCGGATCGGTGGCGTCGGCGGCCACCAGCAGGTCCGGCGACTCACCGCGCAGTACGCGTCGCGTGAAATCGGGAGGAAACACCAGTGAAAACTGCACGTCGCCGCGCGCCAGCATGTCATCGGCCTCCTGCTCGCTCCGAGGCGCCCGCGTGACCGCGAAATATCCGGTGTTGGACAGGCTCTGGACGATGCTGCGGGTCAGGTCGCTGTGATCGTAGTCGACGACCGCGGTCGGCAACGCCTTGGGGTCGGTATTGATGGCGAAACCGAACAACACGAGCTGCAGGATCGGGATGCCGACGATCATCGCGAAGGTCAGCCGGTCGCGGCGCATCTGGACGAATTCCTTGAGCGCGATCGCGCTGAACCGGGAAAGAGAAAAAGGGCTGCGCATGGGTGGATCGCGGTTAATTGACGTTGTCGCGCGCCTGGCCCATCAGGCTGATGAAGACATCCTCGAGCGAAGGCTCGGCGGGGACGACATGGAATTCCGGTCGCTGCGCCAGCGGTGCCAGCGCGCGTTCCAGCGCAGCCGCGTCGTGACCAAGGACGTGCAGGGTCGTGCCGAAGGGAATCGTGGTCTCGACGCCGTCGCGGTCGCGCAGTTCGCGGCCGAGCACCGCCAGCGCGCGTTCCATCCCCGGCGCGCGTGCCGACACCACGAAGGTGGCGAGGTGCGAATGGGCGATCACTTCCGCCGCGGTGCCTTGCACCATAAGGCGCCCGTAGGCCAGGTACGCGAGCTGGTGGCAGCGCTCGGCTTCGTCCATGTAGTGCGTGCTGACCAGCACCGTCATGCCTTCGGCGGCGAGATCGTGGATGTGCTCCCAGAAATCGCGCCGCGCCTTGGGGTCGACGCCAGCCGTCGGTTCGTCGAGCAGCAGCAGTTGCGGCGAATGCAGCAGACAGGCAGCGAGCGCGAGACGTTGCTTCCAGCCGCCGGACAATGCGCCAGCGAGCTGCCGGCGCCGCGCGGTGAGGCCCAGGCGCTCCACTGCGTCGTTCACCGCGCGCTTGCGCTGCGGTACCGCGTAGACGCGCGCGATGAAGTCGAGGTTCTCCTGGATCGACAGGTCCTCGTAGAGACTGAAGCGCTGGGTCATGTAGCCGACCTCGCGCTTGATCGAATCGGCCTCGGTGCGCAGGTCGAAGCCGAGGCAACGGCCTTCGCCTTCGTCGGGCGTGAGCAGCCCGCACAGCATCCGGATCGTCGTGGTCTTGCCACTGCCATTCGGACCTAGGAAGCCGAAGATGCGGCCGCGCTCCACCTTGATCGAAAAATCGTCGACGACCGCGCGGCCGTCGTAACGCTTGGTCAAGTGCGCAACGTCGATCGCGGCGTTCACGGCGCCGCGGCCGGCAATAAAACTTCGACCGGCAATCCCGGATGCAGGAACGGCACCGGCGTCGCGGGCCGCGCTTCGACGAGAAATACGAGCTTGGAGCGGTTTTCGCGGCTGTAGATGACCGGCGGCGTGTACTCTGCCTGCGGCGCGATGTACGCGATGCGCGCGTCGACGTCCGCCGCGCAGCCGTCGCAATGCACGCGCACGCTGCCGCCGGGCCGCAGCGACGCGAGCTGCGCCTCGGGAACGTAGAAGCGGATCTTGACGTTGCCCGGAGGCAGCAGCGTTACGACTGGCGCTCCGGCGCCGACCCACTCGCCTTCGCGGTAGAGCGTGTCGGAGACCAGCGCCGCCGCGGGTGCAACCTGCGTTTTCTGATCCAGCCGCCATTGCGCCTGCGCGAGCGCATCGCTGGCCGCCTTGGACTCGGCGCGCGCGGCGGCAATTTCGTCGCTGCGCGCGGGCATGCGCGTCATCTGCACCTGTGCCCTGAGCTCCGCGACGCGCGCCCGATCGCGGTTGCGCGCAGCGGTCGCGTCGTCGAGTCGTTGCGGCGCCAGAAACTTCTCGGCGACGAGCTTCTGTGTACGCGCATAGTCGGATTCGGACTGCGTCAGTGCTGCCTGCGCCTGGTCGAGCTGCGCCGACGCTACGGCGATCTCGGGCGGCCTGCGGCCCTTCTCCAGATCGGCGAGGCTCGCCTGCGCCTTGGCCACGCGCGCCTGCGCTTCCGAACGTGCGGCGCGTTCCTGTTCGCTTTCCAGCGCGAACAGCGGTGCGTTAAGCGCTACCTGATCTCCGCGTGCCACCGAAAGCCGCGCCAGACTCCCGGCCAGAGGCGCGGAAACGCGGACATACTCGGCTTCCACATAACCCGGGAAACCGGCAGGCGCCTGTTCGCCACAGGCCGCGACGCACAGCGCGACGAGCACCGGAATCGACCGGCGCATGCGGCTCATCGCGCAGCCTTCGAACGTCTGGCGCGAGGCACGGCGAGGCCGGCCAGCGCGCAGTCGACGCGCTCGGCAATCGCCGTGTCGGTGGCGACCGCCTGCATGAACGAGCCGGCGACGCTCGCCGGCAACAGTGCGCGTTCGCGCAATCCACCGCCGATCACCAGGGGCGCGGCGACGCTGCCGGCCAGAAACGCGATGGCCTGCGGCAAAGCGATCTTGCGGACCGCGCCGGCGCGCTGTGCCGACTGCACAAGGCCAAGCAGTACACCCACATGCCGAGGCATGTTGGCGCGCAGGAACTCCAGCGCCAATGGGTCCTGCGCCATGGCATCGGCCATGAGGCGCCGCAGCAGCCGCGCATTGTCGCGCGCGAAACGGCCGAGCACATTGAGCGCGCGCCGCAACGCATCGACCGGACCGGGCGCGCTTGCCGCCAGCTCGAGGTGGGCGAACATTTCGTCGTAGAGATCCTGAAGCAAGGCCTGGACGAAGATCCGCTTGCTGCGGAAATGATAGTGAAACATGCCGAGATTCACGCCGGCGCGCTCGGCCACCATGCGCACCGACAGGCCATGCACGCCGTGTTCGGGGAACAGCTCGCGGCCTGCTTGCAGCAAGAGCGCATCCATGTTGCGCGAGGGCCGGGGCATCGCAGTCTGGTGGTGGCAGGCGTTAAAGCCACTGAACTATACACTCGTATAATAATGAAGACAATGGCTTGTCCGCCAGGTGCGGCCACGAGCAGCCGTTGCAACGTTCAATACGACGATGCATGATTCCGCGTGCGTGCTCGGGGCATCGCCCGGCGCGCCAACTCGGGGGCAAGCGTGGAACCATCAGGCGTCAAGCGTCGACTGACGTGCATTCTCGCCGCGGACGCAGTCGGCTACAGCGGCCAGATGAGCGCGGACGAAGAGGGCACGATGCGCGTGCTGGCCGCGCACCGCGCGGTCATCGACGGCATCATCGCCTTTCACAACGGGCGCATCCTGAGCACCGCCGGTGACTCGGTATTGGCCGAATTCTCGAGCGTCGTCGAAGCCGTGCGCTGCGCAGTCGAGATCCAGGACGCGCTCAAGACCCGCAACGACGCGCTGCCTGAGCATCGGCGCATGCTGTTTCGCATCGGCGTCAACCTCGGCGACGTGATGGTGAAGAACGACGACCTGCTCGGCGACGGTGTCAACGTCGCGGCGCGACTCGAGGGCATCGCTGAGCCCGGCGGCATTTGCATCTCGTCCTCGGTCTACGATCAGATCACCGGCAAGCTCGACCTGGGCTTTCTGGACATCGGCGAACAAACCCTGAAGAACATCACGCGGCCGATCCGCGTCTTTCGCGTTTCCGGCGCCGGTGCCCCGGCGCGCGCGGCACCATCCCCGCCGATCGCGGAAGTGCGGCTCAAGCGGTTTCCATCGGCGCTGGTCGCCGCCGGTGCGATGGCAACTGCCGCAATCGTCGGATGGCAAGCTGGCTGGATACGCTTTGGATCCCCCGACGCAGGCAGCCCCAAAACGGCCGTGGTCGTGCCAGCGCCACCGGTGCCGATCGCGGCGCCCGCCGCGGCGCCGCCGGCAGTCGCCGAGGCGGCACCGACCGTCGCTGCAAGAGCGCCGGCCACGGAAGCGTCGGCGACGTCCCTGCGCACCGAGGCCGAGCGTCTGCGCGCCGACGCGCTGGCGCTCAAACAGCAGGCCGGCGCTGAACTCGCGCGGGCGCGCACCGACCAGGAAGCCAGCCGCGCGATGAAATCCAAGGCCGATGCCGATGTCACCGGAGCGAAGATCCGGGCGCAGGCCGAATCCGATGCGGCGCGCATTCGCGCCGATGCCGCGGCAGCGGCGGCACGTAGCAAGGCCGAGGCCGAACTCGCGCCACGCATCGCCGCCCCCGAGACGTCGAAAGCTTCGCCGCCGTCACCCAAAGCGGAACCGGCGGGTGGCGCGACCACCGCGACTGCCACGCTTCCCGCTGCAGAGAAGGCCGCGCGCGCCGCCGGGAGCAGCTCCGCGACCTACGATGGCAACTGGAACGTCACAGTTGCCTGCACGTCGACTCCTGACGGAGCGCTGGGCTATACGTTCGTCTTCGTCGCGCAGGTCAAGGATGGACTTCTGCGCGGCGAGTACGGTATCGAAGGCACCGCGAGTTCACTGCAGATCCAGGGCCCCATCCAACCCGATGGCAGCGCCCGATTCAGCGCGCGCGGGATCACCGGCGATCGCCGGTACAGCGTCAACGAAGTAGCGAAGGGAACGCAATACAGGTACACGGTGGCCGCGACTTTCGATGCCGCACGTGGGAGCGGAAAGCGCCAGGAAATGCGGCCTTGCGATCTGACGTTTGTGCGGCAGTAGTCGGCGCGCAGCGTTCCTGAAGTGCGTGCTACTGCGTCAGATCGGCATTTCGAGCAGCGCATAGCTGAGCGATTTTCCGTGCGCGTCGAGCGCCAGCGACGTGGTGACGCCGCCACCCAGCGAACGCTCGCAGGTGAACTGCAATGCCCAGAGCGCCGGCAATTCACAGCGCCGGATAGTGCCGAGCACAATACCGTGCAGGTGCCTGGCGACGGCATCAGTGGTGACGCGTTCGACCAGCAGCGGATAATCCTCGGCACGGTACGCGATCAGCGACAGTATCGACGTGTCGCCCTTGTCGCCGGCGCGACAGTGCGCGAGTTCATGCAGCCTGCGCATCGCTAGACCATTCCTTGATCGTCACCATCGAGGGCACGCGCTCGCGTTCGAGCAGGGTCGACACGATACCGATCTGCTCGTGGACATACTTGCGCGTGCCGCCCCCGCCTCCCGGGCCGTTGGTGTAGAGCGCTTCGACTTCCTCGCCGACCAGCGACGCGCGCTCCACGGTCGGTGCGCGCGCCGCGACGCGCAAGCGCACCTCGTACGGTCGCGCCGTAGCGTCGAACGCCTTGCCGTGCAGCGCCGTGCTGCCGATGAGGTCCACGCGCAGTTCCGCAAATTCGCCGCCGAGCCGCTCGCGCACGATTTCTCCCGCCAGGCGCGCGCGCGCTTCGGCGTTGGCGCCGGCGTAACTGATCTCGCCCTCGCCAACATATCCCGCCAGATAACCGACACTCACTTTGAGCTTGTCCGGCCGACTCTTGCCAATCACGCCACTTATTGCAATACGGTCGGGGCCGACCTCGCGCAAGTTCGCGGTCGTGAAATCGGCGATGACATCGGGCGTCACATAACCCGTCGGGTCGGTCACTTCGTAGAGTAGCTGCTCCTTGGCTGTCGCCAGGTTGATGCGTCCTCCCGTACCTGCGACCTTGCTCAGCACGGCATTGCCCTCGGCATCGACATCGGCGTAGGGAAAGCCCAGGTGCGCCATGTCGGGAATTTCCTTGCGCCCAGGCTCGGCGAAATAGCCGCCGCAAAGCTGCCCCGCGCATTCGAGCAGGTGGCCCACCGCGGTGCCGCGCGCGAGGCGATCGAAGTCGGCCTGCGACCAGCCGTAGTGATGCACCATGGGCGCAAGGAACAGCGATGGATCGGCGACGCGGCCGGTGATGACAATGTCCGCGCCGGTCTCAAGCGCCGGGAGCATCTCGGCCACGCCCAGATAGGCGTTCGCCGACACGAGCTCTCCGAATTGCCCAAGCGGCGTGCCGTTTTCCAGCGTGACACTGTCCGGCCCGATGCGCTCGTGCACATCGTCTCCGGTAACGACAGCGATCCGGATCGACATTTGTCTGGCGCGCGCGATGCGCAGGATTGCGTCTGCCGCGGCTAGAGGATTCGCTGCGCCCATGTTGGTGACCACGCGGATGCCGTTGCGCCTGAGCAGCGGCAGCAGCAGCTCCATGCGGCGCACCAGCAACGGATCGTAGCCGAGCGACGGATCCTTGCGCTTGCGCAGTTGCGCCAGCGCCACGGTCCGCTCACCCAGGCATTCCAGTCCCAGAAAATGAATAGCTCCACGCTCGGCGAGCACCACCGCAGGCTCGAGCCGATCGCCGGAAAACCCGGCGCCGCTGCCGATGCGCAGAGGTTCGCGCATAAACGTTCTTTTTTCTCAGTCGCCCGGCAGATTCTGCGCTTCGGGAAAGAACAGGTCCTTCCACGACGCGGGCTTGGTCTTGACGCTGCCGATCTTGAACATGAACTCTGCGGTCTTGCCGACTTTCTGAGGCGTCAACGTGTAGGCATAGTCGGCGGCGTTGATTATGGCGTAGATGTCATCGACGCTATTCTTGGTATCCTTGGCTGCCTCGAGATAGACCTTGGCCGCGGCGCGCTTATCCTTGTTGATGGTATCGATCGCTTCTTTCAGCGCCTCGTAGAATGCCTTGTAGCTCTTGGGATTGGCGTCGCGATACTTGGTCGAGGCGGCGATAACGATCGCGGTCGCCGGCCCGCCCAGGATCTCGTAGTTGGTGGTCAGCGTGCGCACTCCAGGCATTTTCGCTTCCTGCTCGTGAAAAGGCGAAGTGGTGAAATGCGCGTCGACGCCACCGCTGCTGTTGGTCAGCGCAAGCAGACCGTCCGGATGCGACAGCCCCACCGTCCACGGATCGTAGTGCGCGTAGTTGGCGTCGCCATACTCCTTCGCCGCGATCATCTGCAGCATGATCGCCTGCGTCGATACCTTGACCGACGGCACCACGATCCGGTCCTTGTCGCTGAAATCACGGACCGTCTTGATGTTCGGATTGCGCACGTTCAGGTACAGCGGGTAGGTCGTCATCGCCGACATGCCCTTCACCTGCACGCTGTCCTTGGTCTTGTCCCAAAGCGTGATCACCGAAGGCGCGCCAACGGCAATGAACTGCAGCGCGCCGCTGATGACGCCGTCGTTCATCACGCTGGGGCCCGCAACCTTGATCCAGCCGACCTTGACGTCACCGAGCCCCTCGGCCTTGGCGTGCTTCTCGACGAGCTTGTCGCGCTCCATCACCATCAATGGCAGGAAGGCCACGCCGTACTGCTGCGCGATGTTGATTTCCCCGAGCTCGGCGCGCGCCGGCGCGACGAGCGCGAGCATGAACAGTGCCAGCAGGCACCGCTTGAATATCGTCATCATTCCTCCTCGAATGGTCGCACGACGGACTGGAGCCGAAGTTGCGTCAGGCATTCTTTCACACTTTGCGCGGCGATGGCTCTATACAGCACGGGCGATAGCAGCGTGCCGCGCGATCAACGGAACACGACCGTTTTAAGCCCGTTCAGGAATACCCGCCGCTCCAAATGATACTTCACCGCCCGCGCCAGGGCCTGGCACTCGACGTCGCGGCCCAGCGCAAGAACGGCACGTCATACGACGCCGCGAGGCCGTACGCGTCGCGATGGTTAGACACGATGGCCACGGGCGTCATCGGCAGCCAGCCGAGCTTGTATCGATACAGCAGGTCGTTGAGGCAATGGTCGAACTTCGAGACCAGGATCAGCACGCGGGGCTTCGCGGCGGCATCGCGCATCTGCCAGTCCATGTCGAAGCGCCTGCCGATGGGCACGAACTCCTTCACCAGGTCGGCTTCGCTCTGCGTCGGCGATTGCGCCTCGAACCGCACGCGCATCATGAAACGGCTGGTGTCGAGGTCTCCGAACTGCGCGCTGTCGATGATGTTGCACTGGCGGTCGGCAAGGAACATCCCCACCGAACCGACGATGCCGGGGACGTCGGGACACGACAGGGTGAGCACGTAGCGCGCAAATCTCGAATCGGACATCAGGGCCACCAGGAAAGTCGATGCCGATTGTATCGCCGAAGTTTTGCGCAGAGGCTCGCGGGGGAAAGAGCGCGGCGGAGTTCGCCTCGGCACACTGTAAACTAGCGTTACCCGCGGACGGCCGGCCCTCCCCGCCTGGTCGTACCGCCGCCCGGCGCTACATCGGTCAGCGCCGCCACCGGAGTATTGACATGCCGCTCTTCCAAGCCGTCGTCTGGATCGACCATCACAGTGCGCAGATTCTGCAGTTCGATGCCGAGCATCTGCAGGCCAGCAAGATAAAGGCGCACACGCACTACACCCGCCAGCACGGCAGCGGCGTACGCGACGAGCACGAGTTCTTCGGCGAAGTCTGCGCTGCGCTTGCCGGCGTAACGGAGGTGTTGGTGACGGGTTCGCACACTGCACAGGCGGACTTCCGCCACTATGTCGACAAGCACCGTCCTCTGGTCTCTAAGCAGATAGCTGGCTGGGAGACGGTCGATCACCCGAGCGAAGGCCAGCTGGTAGCATCCGCCCGCAAATTCTTCGTCAAACACGACCGCATGGCTGGCATTCCGACGCCAACCTGAGAATCCGACCACAACGCACGAAGCTACAAGCCAAAAAAGGGCCGGCGCAATGCCGGCCCTTTTTCATCTGCGACTGCGTTGCGCTGTTAGGCGGCAGCCTGCGTCAGTTTTCCGTTCTGGTAGTCATGCACCGCCTGCTCGATTTCCTCGCGGGTATTCATCACGAATGGGCCGTACTGCACGATCGGTTCCAGGAGTGGCCGCCCGGCGAGCAGAATCGCCCGTCCACCATTAGCGCCCCCGGTCAGCTCGACGCTGTCGCCGTCGGTCAGTATTCCTGCGCGATGCGTCTGCACGGGGCGCCGAGCGTCCGCCGGACCGACGTCGATGCTGCCTTCGAACGGATACACGAACGCATGGTAGCCGGCCGGCACCAGGTGGCTGAAATTCGCGCCCGCCGGCAATTCGACGTCGAAATACAGCGGGTCGGTGGTGACGCCCTGAATCGGTCCGGGCGTCGGCTTGCCATCGACCGTCAGCGTACCGGCGATCACCTTGACGCTTCCGCCACCGGGCAGTTGGACAACGGGGATCTCGTCGGCCTGGATGTCGCGATAACCGGCAGCCTTCATCTTTTCCGCCGCCGGAAGGTTGATCCAGAGCTGGAAGCCGCGCATGCGGCCCTGCTCCTGCTGCGGCATTTCGGAATGAATGATGCCGCGGCCGGCGGTCATCCACTGCACGCCGCCGCTTTTCAGGTCGCCTTTGTGGCCGAGATGATCCTCGTGGCGCAGATGGCCATCGAGCATGTACGTGACCGTCTCGAACCCGCGATGCGGATGCGCGGGAAAGCCGGCAATGTAGTCATCGGCATTGTCGGTCGAGAAATGGTCGAGCATCAGGAACGGGTCGACCCGCGCCCAGGCCGATTGGCCAATGCTGCGCAGCAGCTTGACGCCGGCGCCGTCGGACGTGGGCATAGATTCGATCGCACGTTGCAGTTTGCGTGTAGTCATGGCGGTCTCCAGGAGCGGCAATAACCCCACTAGATGCGGCCGCACCCGCGGCACTTCAAGGCGGGCAAGCGCCCGGCCCTACGCGACTTGCCTGGAGACGTGCAGGCGACTGCTTTTGGACACCGACACCAGCAGGTATTCCATCTGATCGGCAAGGATGCGCCGGTTGCGCAAGATGAAATGCTCGTGGCGATCGGGAACGTAGGGAACGTAGATCAGCGGCATGTGCGCCTGTTCGGGCGAGCGACTGCCCTTGCGCGTGTTGCAGCGCCGGCAGGCGGTGACGGTGTTGGTCCAGGAGTCGCGTCCGCCCCGGGCGACCGGGACGACGTGGTCGCGCGACAGGTCGCGGGTCATGAAGCGCTCACCGCAATAGGCGCAAAGATGGCGGTCGCGCGCGAACAGCAGCGAATTGGTCAGACTCGGGGCATGCGGATACTTGGCCGCGCCGCTGCCCTTGATGGCCAGGATCGACTTGGTGGCGATCCGCGAGCGCTCGCCGTTGCGCTGGTAGCCGCCGCGAAACTCACGCACGACGTCACCCACCGACCACGCCACCAGCTGCTTTGCGTGGTAAGTGATCGCTTCCTCCAGCTCCACCCAAGCCTGGGGTAGGCCGGCAAGATCGACGGTGAGGATGAGCGGTTGCATCGGATTCGTCGCTAGTAAGTGCTTATCTTAGGACGAACCATGCCCGTTTGGCAAAACCTCGCGGTTGGTCGGCAGTCGACGAAGAACGATGCCGACGCCGCAGACCCGGTCCGCTGGCGTCCGTGTCGAGCGCCTGCGGTACCATCGCCGGCATGACACGGTCGATGCTCTGGCGACTGGTGCCGGCGCTCGGCATCACTCAAATCGTGTCCTGGGGAACGCTCTACTATTCGATCGCGGTGCTCGGCGAGAGCATGCGTGCCGAGCTTGGCATCGCTGCGCCGGTGCTCTTCGGCGCGTATTCGCTCGCCCTGCTGATTGCGGCGCTCGTCGCGCCGTCGACAGGACGCGCGATCGACCACTATGGCGGCCGCAGAGTAATGGCTGCGGGTTCGGTCGTAGCCGGCGTGGCGTTGCTGGCCATCGCGCACGCGCACTCCACCGTCGCGCTCTATGCGGCGTGGGGTGTGGCCGGCGTAGCGATGGCGCTGACCATGTACGATGCCGCGTTCGCGACGCTGAGCCAGCATTCCGGAACGTCGTATCGTGCCGCGCTGACCGCGCTGACGCTCCTCGGCGGTCTGGCGAGCACGGTGTTCTGGCCGACTGCGCTCAAGGGACTGGAGTGGGTTGGCTGGCGCGATACGATGAGTTTTTTCGCACTGCTGCAGTTCGTCGTCTGCCTGCCGCTGCACCTGGCGTTCGTGCCGCGTGGCGTGTCAGCGCACGGCACTGGCAAGACCGGCGCAATGGCCGCCGAAGGCACATTGCCGCAGCATGCGTGGCGCGCCGCGTTCATCGCGCTGGCTGCGGCGTTCGCGCTCAACGGCTTCATCGCCACGGTGCTGACAGTGCACCTGATCAATATCCTGCAGCGACAGGGTCTCGCGCTGGCGACCGCCGTTTGGATCGGCACACTCTTCGGGCCGATGCAGGTCACCGGGCGCATCCTGGAATTCATTTTCGGACGCCGCTTCGCCCCACGCAAGGTCGGCATGCTGGCCTTGGCCACGGTGGTGGCATCGGTCGTCGTCCTGCTGCTCCTCGACGGCCAGGTCGCGATCGCCATCCTGTTCACTGTCCTGTACGGGTTCAGTAACGGCGTGGTGACCATCGTCCGAGGCACCGTGCCCGCCGAGCTTTTCGGTCGTGCCGGTTACGGCAGGACGCTGGGCCTGCTTGCCGCTCCGGCGTTGTTCGCGCGGGCCCTCGCGCCGCTGGCATTCGCGCCTCTTGCCGCTACATCGACTTCGGCGCTCGGCTGGCTGCTGGCCCTGCTGGCGCTGTCGCTACTGTCGCTGATCGGGTTCGCGATCGCGGTCAGGCGGCGGTAGCCGCAGCCGCCCGCTCCGGCGCTTCCATGCGGAGCGCGCTTGGCGCCTCGACGACCAGGTCCGCGGCCTGGGTATGCATTTTCGGCTTGTGCCCGTCGCTATAGACGCGGCCGACTGCCAGCGTTTCACGCACGCCGATGTCCGCGCCATGGCGTTCGATGAATTGCCGCGCTGCGGCACGACCCGAGTCGTGCAGGCGCGTGAGCGAAGCGCGCGAGTGATCGAGCGCCGAGCCGCCTTCGATGAGTTCACGCGGAGGCGGACCGATGCGATGCAGGCGCAGGTCGCGCACGCCGGACGGACCCTCGCCGCGTTCGGCGATGGCGCTCGATCTCCACTGCCTGGAACAGCGTCGGCAGACACGACGGCGCGAGCAGCGCGTCGATGCTCATCGCATCATTCGCGATGACCCGCGGCAGACCCGTCTTGACGCTGGTGACGGTCATGTACAGCGCGGGCGACGCCTTGCTGCGAATCGCCTCGATGTCGACGTGCGCTGCAATGGCTTCGCGCAGCGGGTTGATGTTCAGCGGATTCGTCGTATAAGGCGATAGCGAATTGCTCGCCAGCAGCCACGTCGCCAATGACAATTGCATAGTATGGTGCATAGCATCATCACCCAAGGCAGCGAGGCGACGCCGGCTGATCACACGGCGGCAACGCGCTACATGTCCAGCGCGATCCTAGTCCCTTGGTCGATGGCGCGGCGGGCGTCGAGCTCCACCGCTACGTCCGCGCCGCCGATCAGCTTCGCCGCAATGCCCGCCGCCTGCAATTCGGCGAGCAGCTCGCGGCGCGGTTCCTGGCCCGCGCAAATCACGACGGTATCGACGTCGAGCAGGCGCGGTATGCCGTCGACCTTGATGTGTAGCCCCGCATCGTCGATGCGCTCGTACTCGACCCTCGCCATCATCGCCACGCCGCGCTTCTTGAGCAGCGCGCGGCGGATCCAGCCGGTGGTCTTGGCGAGACCCGCGCCAACCTTGCCGGTCTTGCGTTGCAGAAGCCATAGCTTGCGCGCCGGCGGCGGATCGTGTGCAGTCTTGAGTCCACCGCGCTGCGCGAACTTGAGGTCGATACCCCATTCGTCGGCAAAACCCATGATCGCCGGATCGCTGGCCAGTCCATCGCTCAGGTGCCCATCCGCGGGCGCATTCGCACTGAGCAGCTCGGCGACGTCGAAGCCAATGCCGCCCGCGCCGATGATCGCGACGCGCGCACCGGCCTGCCTGCGACCGTCGACGATCTCGACGTAGGTGGCGACCTTGGCGTGATCGATGCCGGGGATCACCGGCGTGCGCGGCACGATGCCCGTTGCCAGGATCACTTCGTCGTAGCCGCGCAGCGCGTCGACGCCCACGCACCGGTTCAATTCGACCCTCACTCCGAGTTGCGCGAGCCGCGTGCGAAAGTAGCGCAGCGTCTCGGCGAACTCTTCCTTCCCCGGAATGCGCCGCGCCAGGTTGAACTGGCCGCCGATTTCGCCGGCGGCGTCGAACAGCGTGACCGCGTGGCCGCGCTCGGCGGCCGTCACCGCGCACGCCATGCCCGCGGGGCCCGCGCCGACCACCGCCACTTTGCGCTGCCGCGCGGCCGCAGTGAGCTGCAGTTCGGTCTCGCGGCATGCGTAGGGATTGACCAGGCAGGTCGCGGTCCGGCGATTGAAGATCTGATCGAGGCACGCCTGGTTGCAGCCGATGCAGGTGTTGATTTCGGCAGCGCGCCCCTGCGCGGACTTGTTGACGAATTCGGCGTCGGCCAGGAACGGCCGCGCCATCGACACCATGTCGGCGTCGCCGCGCGCGAGGATCGCCTCGGCGGTGGCGGGATCGTTGATGCGATTGGTCGTGATCAGCGGAATCTTCACCGCGCCGTTGAGACGCCGCGTGACCCATGCGTACGCCGCGCGGGGAACCATCGTGGCGATGGTCGGTATGCGTGCTTCGTGCCAGCCGATGCCGGTGTTGATCAGCGTGGCGCCCGCCGTTTCCACCGCCTGCGCAAGGGCGACGACTTCGTCCCACGTGCTGCCGCCTTCGACCAGGTCGAGCATCGACAAGCGGTAGATGATGATGAAATTGGGACCAACGGCCTCACGCGTGCGGCGCACGATCTCCACGGGAAAGCGAATGCGGTTGAGAAACGATCCACCCCATTCGTCGTCGCGATGATTGGTCTGCGGCGCGATGAACTGGTTGATGAGATAGCCCTCGGAGCCCATGATCTCGACTCCGTCGTACCCCCCCTGCTGCGCAAGCTGTGCACAGCGGGCGTAGTCGGCAATGTTCTTGCGAATGCCCCACTGCGTCAGCGCGCGCGGCCGGAACGGGGTGATCGGCGATTTGAGCGACGACGGTGCGACCGACAGCGGGTGATAAGCGTAGCGCCCCGCGTGCAGTATCTGCAGCGCGATCTTGCCGCCGGCCCCGTGCACCGCGTCGGTGATCAGGCGGTGCTTGCCGAGCTGCCAGGAAAAAGACAGCTGCTGCGCTCGCGGCTCAAGGCGACCGCAAAGATTGGGCGCCATGCCACCGGTGACTATAAGTGCCGCGCCGCCCCGCGCCCGCGCGGCATAGAACGCGGCGAGCTTGGTGAAACCATCGCTCTCTTCCTCGAGGCCGGTGTGCATCGACCCCATGAGCACACGATTGCGCAGCGTCGTGTGGCCGAGATTCAGGGGGGCGAGGAGGTGAGGATACTGCGACATGGCTCACGCAACAGTCACCGTGGACGGCGACGGAAGCGTGAGATTAAACGATTTTCAGAGCTGGCGGCGAATGCAAAAGTCTGTTCACGCCTCCAGACGAACGTTGCTGTCCCTGCGCATGTCCGCAGTCGTCACCGCTCCCGAAACGTTTGTACTGTTGCTGCCGCGCAGCGATTTGATCCCCTGCCAGATGCCCATGACACCCGCTGCTATGACCAGCACAATGCCGATGTCGACCAGCGTGGTGTTGTTGCCCAGAAAAGCCGATATGGTGTCCATTCAGAATCTCCTTGTGGGAATTCGTCGGGTGCGGAATCAAGGATCGCCGCAACCTCAATGGAGAGAAATAGGACAAACTTGGATTCGCCTGTAGGACAGTGCTGCAGGGCGGCATCGCGCCCGCCCGGCGGCGCGGCGCGGCGCGCGCCGTGGAGTCAGGCGGTGAGGCGTTCCGGGGCCAGATATCTTTCGAGATATACCTCGAACGACTCGCTGTCCGCGGCCTCGATCTGCCGCTGCTTGACCAGCGAACCTTCGGCCAGGCGTCCGTAGCGATCGGCGATATCTCTGGCGAACGGCAATTTCCAGATGGCGTCGCGATGCAGCACCGACTGCGTCAGCGCGAAGCGAGTGTGGGAATTGTCGAAGTCGCGCGTCATTGACTGCAACACTTGCGCCGAGGGCGAGAGTTCGGGGTCGCGCAGCGTTGCCACGGCGCCGGCGAGCACGTTGCGGTGCGCGGCCTTGGCCAAGGCCGCGGATTCTTCTGAGTTCGGCGGGAGCGCGGCACCCGCTGCGTCGAGGGCCGCCGCGATCGGCTCGCACTCCGCGAGTATCTGCGCGGCCCATTCGAAAAGTGACACCTCCGCGATGCCGCGCGTCAGCTTGAGCCCCGGCTCGCGACCGCGCGACGCCACGCGCTGCTGGTTGCTGACGACGGCGGCGAGTTCCTGAGCATTGTCGGGCGGGCTGTCGGACAGCATGCAATGAAGCAGGAACACGTCGAGCAGGCGCATCGTTGCCGCGTCGATGCCCACTGCTTCGAACGGATCGAGGTCCATCAGGCGCACTTCCACATACTCGACGCCGCGCTGACGCAGCGCATGCAGCGGTCGCTCGCCGGGACGGATGCGGCGCTTGGGGCGAATCGTGCTGTAAAACTCGTTTTCGATCTGCAACAGGCTGGTGGCCAGCTGGTGGTAGTCATCCCCCTGGCGGATGCCGTACTTCTGATACGCCGGATACGGCCTGGTCATCGCTCCATGCAGCGATTCGGCGTAGCTGTCCAGGCAGTTGTAGCTCACCTGGAGCGAGGATTGCGCGTCGCTCTGGTAGCCCAGCCGCCCCATGCGCAGCGACGTCGCGTACGGAAGATAGAGCGTATCGGCGCTCAATGTCTGCAATTCATGCTCGCGGCTCGCGACAAAACTCGAGCACACCGCCGGTGACGCCCCGAACAGGTAGAGCAACAGCCACGAATGACGCCGGAAATTGCGGATCAGCGCGAAGTACGTGTCATTGGACACCGCCTCGGGTAACGAGAAATTGTAGTGAATGCCGGAGATCGTCTGCATGCGCCGGCCGTAGCGATACGACAGCCCCTGGCGATACACGCTCTTGGTGCGGCCGACATTGGACGTGCCGTAGCGCCCGATGGGAATCGCGTCATCGGCAGGCAGCTGGCAGGGCATGCTCGACGCCCAGAGTAGTTCATCGCCGATCGCGCGGTACACAACCTGATGGATCTCGGTGATTTCGGCGATGCATGCTTCCGGCGTCGCATGCACGCCGGTGATCAGTTCGAGCTGTGATTCACTGAAGTCGGTCGTCACCGAGGGATGCGTCAGCGCTGACCCGAGCGGCGCGGGATGCGGGGTGATCGCGAGCTTGCCGTCGGGGCGCACGCGCAGGCTTTCCTTTTCGATACCGCGGCGCAGGCCGGCCAGCGTCGAAGGCGACAACGCGGCGAGGCGAGCGGGGTCAAGCACGATTCGCCTGCGGGGAATGAAGGGCGGTGGTCATTGCATCGGGCATGGGACACGGCTCGTGCGGCGGGACGCGCATTGTATAACGTCGCAAAACCCGAACGGTAGGCGCACCCGGAGCAGCCGGAACTTTTTCGCGCGGAGCATAATGCAGCCATTGCCATCGTCCCCGAATCGGGCGCAATGATCTATCTCATTGTCGGACTCGTCCTGTTCCTTGGAGTGCACTCCGTACGCATTGTCGCCGTCGGCTGGCGCTCGGTGCAGCTCGCGCGCATGGGCGAAGGGAAATGGAAGGGCATCTACTCGCTGGTGTCCCTGGCGGGCCTGGTTCTACTGATTTGGGGTTTCGGGCAGACGCGGCAGCACCCCGTTGTCTTGTGGACCCCCCCGCAATGGACGCACCACGTCGCCGCCGTCCTCACGCTGATCGCGTTCGTGCTGATCGTCGCCGGCAATCTGCCCGGGACGCGCATCAAGCGCGCGGTCGGTCACCCGATGGTGCTGGGAGTGAAGGTGTGGGCCGTCGCGCACCTGATCAGCAACGGCACGCTGGCCGACGTGATTCTGTTCGGTGCCTTCCTGGTATGGGCGATTGTCGACTATGCGTCCTCGCGCCGGCGGGATCGCGCGGCCGGCACGGTGTATCCGGAGGGAACAGCCGGGCGCGACGCGCTGGCCATCGCAATTGGCGTCGCGGCGTGGGTCGCCTTCGCTTTCTGGCTGCACGGTGTTCTGATCGGCGTGCAACCGCTGGGGTAGGCGGCGGCATGCTTCGGTGGCGACGAAGATAGCGATAGATCTGGCTCGGCGCGGGTGGGGAACCCAGCCGCGTCAACGCGGGTCGCGCGCCGGAGGTTCCCACGGTGGCAGGGCGGCACTGGGCAGGCGCAACATGTACATCATGCGAATGGCGGTTTCGCGGCCTCGATAATAGCCTTCCAGGCGCAACGTCTCGACAAATCCTTGCGCGCGGTAGAAGGCGTACGCAGTCCTGTTGCGCGCGCGCAGTTCGAGATGCACCGTCGCGATCCCCGCCGTTGCTGCGGTGTCGAGCAGCCAACGCGCCATCCGCCTTCCCACGCCGCGGCGCTGATGGCTCGGACGAATCGCCAGCAGCATCAGGTGCGCGCGTTCATCGCCCAGCGTCATCGCAGCGAACCCCGCGGTGCGCTCGCCATCCGCCGCGATGAGCGTCACGATGTTGGGATCGGCCAACAATTGGCGGATTCGTTCGGCCCGGTATTGCCAGCCCAGCCCGACCTCGATCAGGTCGCGCGACATCGCGGCGAGCGTCGGCGCATCGCTGCTGTAAGCCAGGCGCAGGGCAATGTCGGCAAGGTTCATAATGTTCATTGTGCCACGACGTTCCCGACGCGGGCCTTGCGTCCGCGGGTTGCCCGATGCCTCGCGCTGGAGTACACAATGCACGATGAAGAGCTGCGCGCCGTAAGGCGCATCACGCGTCGCAAGACACTCGCGCTGATCGGCGCTTCGGGCGTGGCGCTGCTTGCCGGTGCGCGGATGTCCCGCGCGGCCGGCAATGGCGACACCGCAGGACCCGTGTGCATAGTGCGCCCGGCGCAGACCGAGGGCCCGTTCTTTGTCGACGGCGAGCTGCAGCGCTCCGATATCCGCGCCGATGCTCGCGACGGGAGTGTCAAGCCAGGCGTCCCCTTGCGCCTGCGGTTCCAGATAGCGCAAGGTGCGAGCGCCGCTTGCAACCCGCTCGCCGGCGCGCAGGTTCATGTCTGGCACTCGGACGCGGCAGGCGGCTACTCGGATCCAGGAGAGCGCCGGGCGTCGAGCGCGAGTCAGCAATTCCTGCGTGGATTCCAGCTGACCGATGCGTCGGGCGCCGCGGAATTCCTGACCATCTATCCCGGCTGGTACCAGGGACGCGCCCCGCACATTCATTTCAAGCTGCGGTTGACCGTGGCCGGCGCGGCGACGCGCAGTCGCGAATTCACCTCGCAACTCTACTTCGACGATGCGCTCTCGGATCGAATATATGCCGCCGCGCCCTACGCAGAACGCGGCCGCCTGGCGGTGCGCAACGCTGATGATTTCATTTATCGAGGCGGCGGGGAGCAGTTGCTGCTGACGGCCGCGCGCGACGGGCAGGGCTACGCGGCGGTCTTCGCGATCGGGGTGCAGGCGTAGTTCGCGCGACCCGCGGATCGGGCTGCCCGTTGACACGAGTCCGGAATTGGACTATAGCGTCTCTATAGTCCGCATTCGGACAGTGAGTCAAAGATCGGCCGATGGCACGCATAGTCGCACCACGTCGCGAGTCGCCCGAGCCGCGGAGTCCGCTTGTCAATCCCGAGCGCCTTGCAGGTCCTGCGCTGCGCACCTTCTTCCGCATCGCCGACGCGTGGCAACTTTCCGGCGACGAAGCGCGCACGCTACTCGGCTCGCCACCCCGCTCCACGTTCTACGCCTGGAAGAAGGCCGGCCAGGGCCAACTCGACCGCGACGCGCTGGAACGGGTGTCGTACATCCTGGGCATCTTCAAAGCGCTGCAACTCCTGCTGCCCGATCCAGTCGCCGCCGACGGATGGGTGCGCAAGGCCAACACCGCACCGCTGTTCGCGGGCAACTCCGCGCTGCAGCGCATGCTGTCCGGCAACGTCGCCGATCTATATGTCGTCAGGCAGTATCTGGACGGCTGGCGCGGCGGCTGAGGCGGGCAACAGACAATGTCGTTGCTGGCGCGCCGCACCCAATGGCGGCCATCGCACCGCCTGGTGCCGAGTCGTTTTCCGCCGATCGGTCTGTTCGATCGCGTTGCGCGGCCCGAAGACCTCGAAGCGGTATTCGAGCTGGAAGCGCTGACCAACGACCGCGTGCGCGACGAGATCGGCACCCTGGCGCTAGTTCCGAAGGAGGAGCGCATCAGCGGACCGGGCACCACGCCGATCATGGCCGCGTTCACGCACCTCAATCCGGAAGGCAGCCGCTTTTCCGATGGGTCGTTCGGCGTGTACTACTGCGCGCGCGAAGTCGACACCGCGCTGGCTGAAGTGCGCTATCACCAGGCGCGGTTTTTGCGGCGTACCGCCGAAGGACCGATGCGCCTGCAGCTGCGCCTGTATCTCGCCGATCTGGATGCGCGCCTGATCGATGTGCGCAAGGTCGCCGAATGCCATCGACCCGACGACTACGCGCCGAGCCAGCAGCTCGGCATCGCGCTGCGCGCGGAGGCGCGCGACGGCATTGTCTATCGCAGCGTGCGCCGCGAAGGCGGACTGTGCGCCGCCGTCTTTCGTCCGCGACTACTGCGCCGCTGCCGGCAATCGAAGCACTACGCATTTCACTTCGACGGCAAGGACATCAACGCGATCGAGGAACTGACCGCTGTCTGGAGTGGAGTCTGACGCCTAGTGCAACCGGTACGGTTCGAGGTGCATCGACTCGACCTTGCCACCAAGCATCACCACGCTGCCCGCGCGGCGACTCACGCCATCTTCCGAAAAATCGAACACGAACGAACGGCGCAAGCGCACCACGCCTTCACCATCGCGGGCGAAGCGCAGCCTCACGCCCTGCACCGTGTCGTCGAGCAGCTGCAGGCCATGCAGCTTGCACGCTTCCCGGGTGACACGAATCGCGGCTTCGCGTGCGCGCAACGCTTCGAACAGTATCCAGCCCGCGAGCGCAACGGTCAAAACTGCAAGTGTTTCCCACATGGGTCGCGCGCTTCTGTTGGACAGGAGTTGCAGCGGATATGGGGTCGGAGACGACCGGGGCAACGGGCCGCCACCACAAAATCCCGGCGACGTTCCCGGCGGGCGCTCTCCTACTCCGCCGGCAGAAATCCCTCGATCGACAGATAGCGCTCGCCCGTATCGTAGTTGAAGCCGAGAACCCGCATACCGGACGCGAGGTCCGGCAGTTTCTGCGCGATCGCGGCCAGCGTCGCTCCCGACGAAATGCCGACCAGCATGCCTTCCTCGCGCGCGGCGCGGCGCGCCATTTCCCTGGCCGCCTCGGCCTCGACCGTGATCACCCCGTCGAGGACGGTCCGGTCCAGGTTGTTCGGAATGAAACCCGCGCCGATACCCTGAATCGGGTGCGGCGAGTGGACGCCGCCCGATATGACCGGCGACGCCGTGGGCTCGACCGCGTACACCTTCAGTTTCGGCCAATGCTGCTTGAGCGCGCGGCCGCAGCCGGTGATGTGACCGCCGGTGCCCACGCCGGTGATCAGCACGTCGAGTCCATCCGGAAAATCGGCCAGGATTTCCTGTGCGGTCGTGCGCACGTGCACCTCGATGTTGGCAGGATTCTCGAACTGTTGCGGCATCCACGAGTCCGGCGTTGCCGCGACCAGCTCCATCGCCTTGGCGATCGAACCCTTCATGCCCTCGGCGCGAGGCGTCAACACGAATTTCGCACCATAGGCGAGCATCAAGCGGCGGCGCTCGACCGACATGCTGTCCGGCATCACCAGAATCAGCGGATAGCCTTTTACCGCGGCGACCATCGCCAGGCCGATGCCGGTATTGCCGGAAGTTGGCTCGATGATCGTGCCACCGGGCTTGAGCTTGCCGGTCGCTTCGGCATCCTCGACCATCGACAGCGCGATGCGATCCTTGATCGAGCCGGCCGGGTTGGCGCGCTCGGACTTGATCCAGACCTTTGCATCCGCGCCGAAGAGCCGGTTGATGCGGATGTGCGGCGTGTTGCCGATGGTGGCGAGGATGCTGGTGGCAGGCATGAGAGTCTCCGTGGCATGGATTGCGCAAAGCGCGGCGCCAAGCGTGCAACCGATCTGCGCCAATTGCAAGCCGCATCGCTCGCGATCCCCACGGTCACGATGCGCGGGTAGAATGCCGACTCCTTTCTTCGCGTCGACACTTATCCGCCGTGACCTCTGCCGCCACTTCCTCCCGCGTCCACGACCTCGCCTGGATGTCGCTCGCCGAGCTCGCGCACGAGATCGCATCCGGCGCCGCTTCCTCGCGCGACATCGTCACCGTCTATCTGGCCCGCATCGCGGCTCTCGATGCGCGCCTGCACGCCTTTGTCGATGTCTACCGCGACGATGCACTCGCGGCGGCCGCCAAGGCCGACGGCGAACGCGCTGCGGGACGGATATGCGGGCCGCTGCACGGCTTGCCGATCGCGATCAAGGACCTCGTGCATATCCGCGGCCGGATGACGACGGCCGGATCGCGGGCTCGCCCTTACGGCATCGCCGACGAGACCGCCACCGCGTGGGAACGCCTGAGGTCCGCCGGCATGATCGCGCTGGGCAAGACGCACATGGTCGAATTCGCATTTGGCGGCTGGGGCCGCAATGCGCCCATGGGCGCGCCGTGGAATCCGTGGGACACGCAAACGCAGCGCGTCGCCGGCGGATCGAGCAGCGGTTCGGCGGTCGCGGTGGCGGCGGGCCTCGCGCCCGCCGCGATCGGCTCGGACACTGGCGGATCGATTCGCATACCTTCCGGGTTGTGCGGATTGACCGGCCTCAAGCCGACGCACGGACTGATCAGTCTGGCCGGCGTGTTTCCGCTGGCGCTGACGCTCGATTCGGTTGGACCGCTCGCGCGCAGCGCGGTCGACGTGGCGCTGCTGACGGCCGCCATGGCCGGTCCTGATCCGCGCGATCCGGCAACGCTGGCCGCGCCCGTGGTCGACTTCGCCGCGGCGCTCGATGGGGCGTGCGACATCAGCGGCAAGCGCATCACCGCGCTCGCCGTGGAGCAGTTTCCCTGGCCCGCGATGCCCGACGTGCTGCGTGCGCGCAACGAAGCCATCGCCGTGCTGCGCTCGCTGGGCGCCAGCGTCGAGGAAGCGCGAGTGCCCATCGACTTCGAAGATGTCATGGTGAAGAGCGGCCAGATCATCGCCGTCGAGGCGTACGCGCGCCACGGCAGCTACATCGATGACCCGGCGCTGCCGTTCGACCCGTGGGTGCGCAAACGCATGCTCACCGGCAAGGCCATCAGCGCCGCGGATCATGCTGCGCTCCTCGCCGCCCACCGGCGCGCGTC
>JBDTLK010000032.1:0-26260 GCA_039934835.1 Edaphobacterium sp. (SeqCode)
ACGGCGGCAGCGAGCACGCCGAATCGCCCGAGTGCACGCCCGCCTGCTCGATGTGCTCCATGATGCCGCCGATGACTACGTCGCGGCCGTCGCATAGCGCGTCGACGTCGATCTCGATGGCGTCGTTGAGGAATCGGTCAAGCAAAACCGGTGAATCGTTCGATACCTTCACCGCTTCGCGCATGTAGCGCTCGAGATCGCGCTGCTCGTGGACGATTTCCATCGCGCGGCCGCCGAGCACGTACGAAGGACGCACCACCAGCGGATAACCGATCGCCTCCGCCGCCGCCATCGCCGCGGCTTCGGTGCGCGCGGTGCGATTGGGCGGCTGCAGCAGCTTCAGGCGATGCAGCATCTGCTGGAAGCGTTCGCGATCCTCGGCCATGTCGATCATGTCCGGGGTGGTGCCGATGATCGGCACGCCGTTCTTCTCGAGATCGCGCGCGAGCTTCAGTGGCGTCTGGCCGCCGTACTGGACGATGACTCCATACGGTTTCTCGACGTGGACGATTTCCAGCACGTCCTCCAGCGTCACCGGCTCGAAGTACAGACGGTCCGAGGTGTCGTAGTCGGTCGAGACGGTCTCCGGATTGCAGTTGACCATGATCGTCTCGTAGCCGTCCTCGCGCAGCGCCAGCGCCGCGTGCACGCAGCAGTAGTCGAATTCGATGCCCTGGCCGATGCGGTTCGGTCCCCCACCGAGCACGATCACCTTCTTGCGCTCGGTCGGGTGCGACTCGCACTCTTCTTCGTAGGTCGAATACATGTAGGCGGTGCGGGTCGAGAATTCGGCGGCGCAGGTGTCGACGCGCTTGTACACGGGACGAATGCCCAGCGCGTGCCGGCGTTCGCGCACCTCGGCCTCGCTCGCTTGCAGCAGGTACGCAAGGCGCCGGTCGGAGAAACCCATGCGCTTCAACCCGCGCAGATCGTCGGCTGTCAGGTCGGGCAGCTTGCGCTTCTCGACGTCGAGCTCGGTGTCGACGATTTCCTTGATCTGCGTAAGGAACCAGCGGTCAATCTTCGTGTGCGAGTAGACCTCTTCGATCGGCATGCCGATCGCTAGCGCGTCGGCAACGTACCACAGCCGCTCGGCGCGCGGGTATGCGAGCTCGTCGGCGATGGTGTCCGGATCGACCGTCTTGAGATTGAAACCGTCGACGCCGGTCTCCAGCCCGCGCAGCGCCTTCTGCAGCGACTCCTGGAAGGTGCGCCCGATGGCCATCACTTCGCCGACCGATTTCATCTGCGTGGTCAGGCGATCGTCGGCCTGCTTGAATTTCTCGAAGGCGAAGCGCGGCACCTTGGTGACGACGTAGTCGATGGTCGGTTCGAACGAAGCTGGCGTCTGGCCACCGGTGATGTCGTTGCGCAGCTCGTCGAGCGTGTAGCCTACCGCCAGCTTGGCGGCGATCTTGGCGATGGGGAAGCCGGTCGCCTTCGACGCCAGAGCGGAGCTGCGCGACACGCGCGGATTCATTTCGATGACGATCATCCGGCCATCCTCCGGATTAATCGCGAACTGCACGTTGGAGCCGCCCGTGTCGACGCCGATCTCACGTAATACCGCAATCGAGGCGTCGCGCATGATCTGGTATTCCTTGTCGGTCAGCGTCTGCGCCGGCGCCACCGTGATCGAGTCGCCGGTATGCACCCCCATCGGGTCGAGGTTCTCGATCGAGCACACGATGATGCAGTTGTCTTTCTTGTCGCGGACGACTTCCATCTCGAACTCTTTCCAGCCGAGCAGCGACTCCTCGATCAGCAGCTCACGTGTGGGCGAGAGGTCGAGGCCGCGCTTGCACATGTCGACGAACTCGTCCTTGTTGTAGGCGATTCCGCCGCCGGTGCCGCCGAGCGTGAACGATGGCCGGATCACCGCTGGAAAGCCGATGTCGGCCTGCACCTCGAGCGCCTGCGGCACGTCGTGCGCGATGCCCGAGCGCGCCGACGCGAGCCCGATGCGCGTCATCGCCGCCTTGAACTTGGCGCGATCCTCCGCTTTGTCGATGGCCTTGCGCGTTGCGCCGATGAGCTCGACGTCGAAGCGGGTGAGCACTCCTTCGCGCGCTAGATCGAGCGCGCAGTTGAGCGCGGTCTGCCCGCCCATCGTCGGCAGCAGCGCATCGGGGCGCTCGATCTCGATGATCTTGGCGACCATCGTCCAGGTGATGGGCTCGATGTAGGTGACATCGGCCATCTCCGGATCGGTCATGATCGTCGCCGGATTGGAGTTGACCAGGATGACCTTGTAGCCCTCCTCGCGCAGCGCCTTGCACGCCTGCGCGCCGGAATAGTCGAACTCGCAGGCCTGGCCGATGACGATCGGGCCGGCGCCGATGATCAGGATGCTCTGGATGTCGGTGCGCTTCGGCATGTCAGTCGCGAAGGGCCGCCCCGACCGACTGACCGGCCCCCTGGGGGGCAGCGAGTGGAGCGAGCGCGGGGGGAGGTTCCATGTCGCGAAGGGCCGCCCCGACCAATTGGCCGGCAACCTTGGGGGCAGCGCGGCGAGCGAGCGTGAGGAAATGCTTCATGTCGCGCGTTTTTCCATGAGCTTGATGAAGCGATCGAACAGGTACCCCAGATCGTGCGGACCGGGACTCGCTTCGGGATGGCCCTGGAAGCTGAACGCCGGCCTGTCCGTGAGCGCAATGCCCTGCAGGCTGCCGTCGAACAGCGACACGTGCGTGACGCGGGCGTTCGCGGGCAGCGTCGCCGCGTCGACCGCGAAGCCGTGGTTCTGGCTGGTGATGAGTACCTGTCCGGTGTCCTTGTCGAGCACCGGATGATTGGCGCCGTGGTGCCCGAATTTCATCTTCAGCGTCTTCGCGCCGCAGGCCAGCGCCAGCAGCTGGTGGCCGAGGCAGATGCCGAAGGTGGGCAGCGACAGCGCCATGAATGCGCGAATGGCGTCGACCGCATATCCACAGGGTTCCGGATCGCCGGGACCGTTCGACAGGAACACGCCGTCGGGTTTGAGCGCGAGCGCATCGCCGGCCTTCGTCTGTGCCGGAACAACGGTCAGCCGGCAGCCGCGCATCGCCAGCATGCGCAGGATGTTGTGCTTAATGCCGTAATCGTAGGCGACGACGTGAAAGCGCGGCGCCGGCGGCACGCGAAAACCGCTGCCCAGCGCCCACGTTCCGGAAGCCCAGTCGTAGGGCACGGTGCAACTGACGGACTTGGCGAGGTCGAGCCCGGCCATCGACGGTGCGGCGCGCGCACGGCGCAGCGCATCGGCCTCGTCGAGGTCGCCAGCCATGAGGCAACCATTCTGCGCGCCCTGCTCGCGCAGGATGCGGGTCAGCTTACGAGTGTCGATGTCGCTGATGCCGACGATACCGGCGTCGCGCAGGTATCCGGCCAGATCCTGCGTGCTGCGCCAGTTCGAGGCCGCGCGCGGCAGATCGCGAATGACCAGGCCGGCGGCGAATATTTTGTTCGATTCGACGTCTTCGCGGTTGACGCCGGTGTTGCCCACGTGCGGATAGGTCAGCGTGACGATCTGCCCGGCATACGAAGGATCGGTAAGGATCTCCTGATACCCCGTCATGGCCGTGTTGAAGACGACTTCGCCGGCGCTGGAACCGACGACACCGATGGCGCGGCCGCGAAAAAGTGTCCCGTCGGCGAGCGCGAGCAGCGCGGGGACGGGGGCAGCGGACACGACGGTTTCCTCGATGCGGACTTAGATGTGCAGAGCGGGGAAGGCCTGGTCAGCCTTCCCCGCTCTGAAGGCTGCAAATTATACCCTGAGCCGGGACCCGACTCAAATGCGTGCGGCCTCATTCACCTGGTTCGCGATGCGTTGCGACCCGTGTCGGCCGCAGCGCCGACTCGCTTTGCCGTCGATCCCCGCGCTGCGCGCGGGGCCCCTCGCCGGGTAGCTCCCGTTGCTAATACGCGACGGAAAATCCACCGTCGACGAAGAGCACGTGACCGGTGACGTAAGCAGCGGCATCGGATGCAAGAAACACTGCCGCGCCCGCGATTTCGGGCGGGTCGCCCCATCGCCCCGCCGGCGTGCGCTTCGCCACCCATGACGAGAATTCGGCATTGGCGATCAGCGGCGCATTCATGTCGGTCTTGAAAAACCCCGGTGCGATGCCGTTGACCTGCACGTTGTGTGGCGCGAGTTCGACCGCCAGCGCTCGGGTGAGCATCTGCACGCCGCCCTTGCTGACCGCATACGGCACGATGTTGGGCCGGCCGATCTCGCTCGCCAGCGAGCAAATGTTGATGATCTTGCCGCGGCGGCGAGCGCGCATCGCCGGAATGACCGCCTTGCTGACAAAAAATGGACCGTCGAGATTTGTCCCCAGCAAGCGGTGCCACTCGTCGGTGGAAAACGCGTCGAGCGCGGAGCGCTGGTTGACCGCGGCATTGTTGACCAGGATGTCGACCTGGCCGTAGTTTTTTTCGATGGCGGCGACGCCTGCCGCGACCGCGTCGGCGTCGGCGACGTCGAACGCCGCGGCATCGGCTACGCGTCCTTCGGCACGCAGAGCGGCGACCGCAATGTCGAGCTTGTCCCGATTGCGCCCATTGACGACCACGCGCGCTCCGGCCACGGCGAGGCCGCGCGCGATGGCCAGGCCCAGGCCGCCACCGCCGCCGGTGACCAGCGCGAGCCGGCCGCCAAGATCGAATGGATTGACCGCGTTGGTCGGCGAAGAAGCGTCGCGACCCATCAACGCAGGCCGAGCACGTCCTGCATGTCGTACATGCCGGTCGCGCCGTGCGCCCGCCTGGCCGCGACGAAGCGCGCCGCGCGCAACGCGCCTTGCGCGAAGGTCATCCGCGATGACGCGCGATGCGTCAATTCGACGCGCTCGCCTGCGCCCGCGAAAATAACCGTGTGATCGCCGACCACATCGCCGCCGCGCAGCGTCGCGAACCCGATGCTGCGCGGCTTGCGCTCGCCGGTGACACCGTGCCGTGCGTACACGCCGTCGGTCTCGAGATCGCGATCCAGGGCCGCTGCGGCCGCCTCGCCCAGCTTGAGCGCAGTTCCGGACGGCGCGTCAATCTTGTGCCGGTGATGCATTTCCACGACCTCGACGTCGTAGTCTTCGCCAAGGCGCCGCGCTGCTTCCTCCACCAATCGGGTCAATACCGTGACGCCGACGCTCATGTTGGGCGCGAACACAATCGGAATCGTGGTCGCGAACTCGGTAAGCGCGCGGCGGTCGGCTTCGCTCAAGCCCGTGGTGCCGATCACGGCGCCAACGCGGGCGCGCGCGCATTCGGCAACGTGCATCAGCGTGCCGGCCGGTCGGGTGAAGTCGATGAGCACGTCGCTGCCGCGCAACGTCACGGCCACGTCCGCGCCGACCGTAGTGCCGGTCATCCGGCCGAAGCGCTCGCCGGCGTCGTGGCCGATGAACTCGCTCGCCGCGACTTCGAGCGCACCGGCCAGCGCGAAGCCGGGTGTACCCAGGACGGCTTCGATCAATGTCTGCCCCATCCTGCCGCCGCTGCCGGCAATTGCAACGCGCACGGCGGGAGCGTTCAATCCCGCCACCAGCCCATGCCGCGCAGCCAAATCACCAGCCAGTTTTCGTCGGCGGTCTTGGGCGCGGTGGATAGCGACTTGTCCAGCACTGCGTCGCCGCCACCGGAACGCGCGACGTCCGCCGGCGCGGGCGCGGCTTCGTCACCTTCCCAGCGTGCAAGCTTGTCGTTGACGAAATAGACGGTGAACTGGCGTTGCTCCAGCACCCTGCCCTGGCGCATGAACATGTAGGCGTATTCCCATCGGCTGGGGTGAAACGGATCGACCAGCAGCGGCGTGCCGAGTGCCAGGCGAACCTGCGCCGGCGTCTGGCCGACGCGCAGTTTTTCGACCTGATCCACCGTGATGTAATTGCCCTGATTGACGTCGAGTTTGTAGACCGCGACGCTTGAAAACCAGGAACAGCCGCCCAGCATGAGGGCGATGCTGGCGGCGCAAACGAGTGCGCGCATGGAACTTCCGCAGCCAAAAGCGACTGGAAACTATATCATAGGCGCACGTTCCGCCGCGATGTCGCCATGTCCACGCCCCAAGATCTCAAGACCGCCGGTCTCAAGGCCACGCTGCCGCGGCTGAAGATCATCAATCTCTTCGAGCAAAGCCCGGTCCGCCACCTCACCGCGGAGGATGTCTACCGGCAGCTCCTCGCCGAAGGGCTCGACGTCGGCCTCGCTACGGTCTATCGCGTGCTCACCCAGTTCGAGCAGGCGGGGCTGCTGGTGCGGCATCATTTCGAGACCGGCAAGGCCGTCTTCGAGCTCAACCAGGGTGGCCACCACGATCACCTGGTGTGCATGCAGTGCGGGCGCGTGGAGGAATTCTTCGACGCCGAGATCGAAAAGCGGCAGACCGCGATCGCCCGCGAGCGCGGTTTCGAAATCAGCGAGCACGCGCTCTACCTCTACGCCGAGTGCGTCAAGCCCGCGTGCCCGTATCGCAAGCCCGGCGGCTCCGGCTGACGGAGCGAACGACGCGCGGTTGCCGCGATCAGTGGAGTCGTTTCGCGCTCATGAGGGTTCGTGCCGACTGAAGTCCGCCAGCCGGAAGCCCATGACCCACAGCGCGGCGAAATAAGCGACCGCCCCAGCGCCGATGACCCAGGCGATGCGCCCGATCTTGGTCCACAAACCCGCGTGCAGCCAGAACGCGTCCTCGCCTGGCGCAAACCACAGCACCACGCCCAGCACCACCAGCGCGACAACGATGCGCAACAGGAAGCGTCCCCAGCCCGGTAGCGGCGTATAGACACCGGCGCGGCGCATCGCCAGGTACAGCAACGTGGCGTTCAGGCACGCGCCCAGCGACGTCGCCAGTGTCAGTCCCGCATGACTGATCTGGAACATCAGGATGACTGCGAGGATCTGCGTCACGACCACTGTCAGGAACGCGATCTTGACCGGCGTTTTCAGGTTCTGCCGGGCATAGAATCCCGGCGCGAGGATTTTCACCGCAATCAGGCCGAGCAGGCCGACGCTGTAGCCCAGCAGCGCTGCGCGCGTCTGCCACAGATCATTGACGGTGAAGCGACCGTATTGATAAAGCGTGGCGATAAGCGGCACCGCGAGCAGGGCCAGCGCCAGCGCCGCGGGCAATGCCAGCAGGAACGCGAGGCGCAATCCCCAGTCGAGCAGCGCGCCGTACTGGGCATGGTTGGCGTCGTGATGGTGCTTGGACAGGCTCGGCAGCAGGATCGTGCCGAGTGCGACGCCGAGCAGCGCGCTGGGAAATTCCATCAGGCGGTCGGCGTAGCTGATCCACGAAATCCGGCCATTGCCGAGGTAGGCAGCGAGTTGGGTGTTGATCAGCGCCGAGATCTGCGCGGCGGAGACGCCGAGAACGGCGGGACCCATCGCCCGCAGAATGCGCCGCACGCCTTCGTCGTGCCAGGCGATGCCGAAGCGCGGCAGCATGTGCAGTCGCGCCAATGGCACGACCTGCAGCAGCAATTGCGCGACACCGCCGACGGCGACGCCCCACGCCAGCGCCATGATCGGCGGATCGACGTGCGGGGCCAGGAAAATCGCCGCCCCGATAATCGACACATTGAGCAACACCGGCGTGAACGCCGGGATCGCAAAGCGCCGATACACATTGAGCACGCTCCCGGCGAGCGACACCAGCGAGACGAAGAAAACATATGGGAACATGATGCGGATGAGTTCCGCGGTCAGCTCGACCTTGCCCGGCGTGCGCGCGAAACCGCCGGCGAGCAGATAGACGAGCCACGGCGCGCCGAGAATGCCGAACACCGAGAGCGCGATGAGCACGACCGCAAGCAGCGACGCGACGCGCCCGACCAGATCGCGGGTGGCGGCATCGCCGCGAGCGCGCTGATATTCGGCGAGTATGGGGACGAAGGCCTGCGAGAACGCGCCCTCGGCGAACAGCCGGCGCAGGATATTGGGCAGTCGAAACGCGGCCTCGAACGCGTCCATCTGGACGCCGGCGCCGAAGGCGAAGGCCTTCAGGCTTTCGCGCACCAGGCCGGTGATGCGCGAGAGCAGCGTCAGGGCGCTGACCGTCGAGAGGGTTTTGAGAAGATTCATTGCGGCCAAAGGGGCCCGGAACGGGTTTGGAATGGATCCTGTCCGTGAGGCCGGAACCCATGGGGAACAGCGTCGCTAACCCACGCTTTACTTGCGCGAATCGTGAAAAATCGCTATTATGCTCGGTCTTTTTCAGCGACTCCAGCTAACAAGGATTTTTCATGGCGAACTCCGCCCAAGCCCGCAAGCGCGCCCGTCAGGCCGAAACGACGCGCCAGCGCAATGTAGGACTCAAGTCGTCGTTGCGCACGGCTGTCAAGAAAGTGAAGAAAGCCATCTCCGCCGGCGACAAGGTTGCGGCGACCAAGGAACTGCAGGCGCAGCAGTCGGTGATCGACCGCGTCGCCGACAAGCGCATCGTGCACAAGAACACCGCATCGCGAAGCAAGATGCGACTGGCGCAGGCCATCAAGGCGATGCCCTAGGCGGGTCGGTAATCGCTGCAGGAAAAGGCGCCTCGATGGCGCCTTTTTTGTCGGTGGCCAATCGCTTGCGCGCCGCAAAAGTTCAGCGGTAGCATATTGTTTTTGAATTAAAAAAGAATGGATTAGCGCCGCCAGCCACCATGGACACGAAACACTTCCTGCAGCTCAAGGATTTCAGCCGCGACGAACTCGACCACCTGTTCGAGCGCACGCGTTGGATCAAGGAGCGCTTCAAGCGTTTTGAGCTCTACCAGCCGCTGCGTGATCGCACCCTGGCAATGGTTTTCGAAAAGGCGTCGACGCGCACCCGCGTGTCGTTCGAGGCCGGCATGAATCAGCTCGGCGGCATCGCCATCAACCTGAATCGCGGCGACACGCAGCTCTCGCGCGGCGAGCCCATCGAGGACCTCGCGCGGGTGATCTCGCGCATGGTCGACGTAGTGATGATCCGCACCTTCGAGCAGGCGATCATCGAGCGCTTTGCCGAGCATTCGCGAGTGCCGGTCATTAACGGGCTAACCAACGAATATCACCCGTGCCAGATACTGGCCGACATCTACACCTTCATCGAGCATCGTGGCTCGCTCGAAGGCAAAACCGTCGCGTGGATCGGCGACTCGAACAACGTCTGTTACACGTGGCTGCAGGCCGCGTCGATTTTTGGTTTCAAGGTGCACGTCTCGACGCCAAGCGGATACGAAGTCGACGGCCGGCGCGCGGACGTGCCCGACAAAGGTCAGTTCGCGTCCTTTGCCGATCCCGTCGCAGCGTGCCGGAACGCCAGTCTGGTGACGACCGACGTCTGGACCAGCATGGGCTTCGAAGCCGAGAACGAAGCGCGCAAACGCGCCTTTGCCGACTGGATGGTCGACGCCGAAATGATGGCTCAGGCCAAACCGGACGCGCTGTTCATGCACTGTCTGCCGGCGCATCGCGGCGAAGAAGTCTCCGCCGAAGTTCTCGACGGCGCGCAAAGCGTCGTCTGGGACGAGGCCGAGAATCGCCTGCACGCGCAGAAAGCGCTGCTCGAATACCTTGTCTGCGGCAGAGTCAACGTCTAGGAGCGAGCCATGATCGATCACACTGGAGTGACGGTATCCAACCTCGCCGCAAGCAAGGCGTTCTATCGCGCCGCGCTCGCGCCGTTGGGCTACGCAATCCTCAAGGAGTTCGGGCCCGCCGCCGGTTTCGGCATCGCTCCCAGCCACGACTTCTGGATCGGGCAGGGCGTGCCTAACGTACCGCCGATTCACGTCGCGTTTCGCGCCAAGTCGCGGGCGCAGGTCGATGCGTTCTACCGGGCCGCGCTCGCCGCGAGTGGTAGGGACAATCGCGCGCCGGGATTGCGTCCGCAGTATCACGCGAATTACTACGGTGCTTTCGTCCTCGATCCGGACGGTCACAACATCGAAGCCGTGTATCACGGCGCAGATGTTGCGGCGTAGGCTAACATGCGCGCAGCGACGCAGTCACAATATCGTGTGTCGGACCGCCGCTTAAAGGAGGAAGCCACTATGTACAGCTGGAGATCGATTGCTCGGCTCGCCGCAATGGCCGTGGCGCTTTGCGTCGCAACACCCGGCGGCGCGCAGAGCTGGCCCGACCGGCCGCTCAAGTTCATCGTGTCCGCACCCGCCGGCAGCTCGCTCGACGTGCTAGCGCGCACGATCTCAGACAAACTCAAGGATCGGCTAGGTCAACCCGTCGTGGTCGAGGACCGTCCCGGGGCGGGCGGCACCATCGCCACCGACTTCGTCGCCAAATCGCCGCCGGATGGCTACACGATGGTGATCTCGTTCAACGGGCCGCTCGCCTTCGGACCGCATCTCTACTCGAAGCTGCCGTACGATCCGTTTAAGGATCTCGCGCCGGTCATCATCACGTCGAGCCAGCCCAGCGTGCTCGCAGTCAACGCGTCGCTGCCGATCAAGTCCGTCAGCGAGCTGGTCGAGTACGCGAAGGCCAATCCGGGCAAGCTTAACTTCGCGTCAGTCGGCAACGGCAGCTCGTCGCAACTGACGATGGAACTGCTGAAGTCGATTGCCGGCATCGACCTTGTGCACGTGCCGTTCAACGGGTCGCCGCCTGCCGTCACCGCCACCATCCAGGGTGAAACGCAGATGCTGTTCGCGGTGATGCAGCCGCTGCAGGCGCAAATCCAGGCCGGCAAGTTGCGCGCGATCGCGGTGACCACGGCCAAGCGCTTTCCGCTGCTGCCCGACCTGCCGACCATCGCCGAGGCCGGCTATCCCGGATTCGAGGCGCTGGCGTGGAATGGCATCCTCGTCGCCGCAGGTACGCCGCGTCCGATCATCCAGCGCCTGAACACGGAGATCAACGCCATCCTCAAGGATCCGGCGGTCAAGAGCGCGCTCAACGCGCAGGGCTTTGAACTCGTCGGCGGCACTCCCGAGGAATTCGGCAACCTGATCAAGAGCGACTCGGACAAGTGGGCGCCGATCATCAAGAAGGTCGGCGCCAAGATCGACTGAACTGCACTAAATATTTCCCAATCGCATCAGGAAAGCAATGATCGACGCCAAGAAGGTCGTGCTCGCGTACTCCGGTGGCCTGGATACCTCGGTGATTCTCAAGTGGCTGCAGGATACCTACCGCTGCGAAGTAGTTACCTTCACCGCCGATATCGGCCAGGGTGACGAGCTGGAACCGGCGCGCGCCAAGGCCACCGCGGCCGGAGTACGCCAGATTTTCATTGACGATCTGCGCGAAGAGTTCGTGCGCGATTTCGTGTTTCCGATGTTTCGCGCCAACGCGATCTACGAAGGCGAGTACCTGCTTGGCACCTCGATCGCCCGCCCGCTGATCGCCAAGCGCCAGATCGAGATCGCGCGCGCCACGGGCGCCGACACCGTTTCGCACGGCGCGACCGGCAAGGGCAACGACCAGGTACGCTTCGAGCTCGGCTACTACGCGCTCGAGCCCGACATCAAGGTCATCGCGCCATGGCGCGAGTGGGATCTCACGTCGCGCGAAAAGCTGCTTGCGTATGCGCAGAAGCACGCCATTCCCATCGAAATGAAGCACCGGGCCGGCGGTAGTCCGTATTCGATGGACGCCAACCTGCTGCACATCAGCTATGAAGGGCGCGCGCTCGAGGACCCGGCCCAGGAGCCCGAGGAAGAAATGTGGCGCTGGAGCGTGTCGCCGGAGAAGGCACCCGACGCGCCGGAGCCGCTGGAATTGAGCTATCGCAACGGCGACATCAGCGCGGTCAACGGTAAGGCGATGACCCCGGCGCAGGTACTCACCGAGCTCAACCGCCTCGGCGGAAAGCACGGCATCGGCAGGCTGGACCTGGTCGAGAATCGCTACGTCGGCATGAAATCCCGCGGCTGCTACGAGACCCCGGGCGGAACGATCATGCTCAGGGCGCATCGGGCCATCGAGTCGATCTGCCTCGATCGCGAGGTGGCGCACCTCAAGGACGACCTCATGCCGCGTTATGCGAGCCTGATCTACAACGGCTACTGGTGGTCGCCCGAGCGCAAGATCCTGCAAACGATGATCGACGCGTCGCAGGCGAGCGTCAACGGCAACGTGCGGCTCAAGCTCTACAAGGGTAACGTGATCGTGGTCGGCCGCGAATCGGCATCGGACTCGCTATTCGACACCTCGATCGCCACCTTCGAGGACGATCGCGGCGCGTATGATCAGAAGGATGCGGCGGGCTTCATCAAGCTCAACGCGCTGCGCATGCGCATCGAGGCGAAGCTCGCGCGCCGGCGCAAGGCCTGACACTTCCGGGAGCAACTCGTGCCATCATTCGACATCATCTCCGAAGTCAACGACGTCGAGATTCGCAACGCCCTCGATCAGGCCAACCGCGAGATCTCGACCCGCTTCGATTTCAAGGGCTCAGATGCGCGCGTCGACCTCAAGGAGAAAGACCTCACGCTCTACGCCGACGATGATTTCAAGTTGAAGCAGGTCACCGACGTGCTGATGGGCAAGCTCACCAAGCGCAACATCGACGTGCGCGCGCTCAAGTTCAACGACGTCGTCAAGATGGGCGGCGACAAGATCAAGCAGGTGGTCACCATCCGCGTCGGCGTCGAGCAGGAGCTCGCGAAGAAGATCGTCAAGCTGCTCAAGGACAGCAAGCTCAAGGTACAGGCCAGCATCCAGGGCGACGCGGTGCGCGTCTCGGGCGCGAAAAAGGACCTCCTGCAGGACGCCATCGCGCTGGTGAAGAAATCGATTACCGATTTTCCGCTGCAGTTCAACAATTTCCGCGACTGAAGCGGGCCAGCCGCTGACCCAGGCGGATTGCCGTGCGCTCGCTGGTCTGGATTATCATGCTGGCAAGTGCGTATGGTGGCGTACGCTGGTATCTGTACGAGCGTCCGGTCGCCCATCCGCCGGGAATGCTTGCCGCCGACACTCCGCAAATCGTTCTGGGCAGCAGCCGGCCACCCTGGCAGGACGCGCACGGCTATCGCTACACGCCGCGCGCGCAATTCGACGCGCGGGTTGTAGTTCTCGCGCGCGCCAACTACCATCTCGGCGAGTTCGCCTCCTTCAGCCCCACCGACCTGGCGATAGCGTGGGGACCGTTGTCGGATCGGTCGATCTACGAGCAGTTCAGGTTCGACGAGCGCGGCACGCCGCTAGCCGGCCGCTTCGTGTTTCCGGAGATTCGGTCCGGTAGCGACATGGCCAAGCTGCCTTTCGACCAAGTCAACGAGTTCCTGGTGAGGCATCTCACGCACGTTCACACCATTCCCGGCGACGCCGCCGTTGCCAAGGCGCTGGCCAGAGTTCGTCCCGGACAGCTCATCCGCATGCAGGGCGTGCTGGTCGACACGGTAGCGCCGTCGCGGGACCAGTATCGGACTTCGCTGCAGTTGTTCGACCACGAGTGCGAGATCATGGTGGTCGATACGATCACCTTCGAATGAACACTGGCATTCGTTCGCGCGCAACCGGAGTACCGAAGGCGGTATGGCTATCCCGAACGGCACGCCTTTCGGGATGGTCGCGCTGATGCTCCCCGTACGCGCGCTCGTGTGGCCGGTGGTGCTGCGGCCCTTCGTTCCCGCCGATGCGCCGCAGGTGCAGAGTCTGGCGGGCGATCGCGCCGTGGCCGATACGACGGCGATCATTCCGCATCCGTATCGCGACGGCATGGCCGAGGCGTGGATCGCAGGTCACGACCGCGAACGCTCCGCCGGCACGCAGTACATCTATGCGATTGATCGCGCTGACAACGAACAGCTCGTCGGGGCGATCGCGTTGCGCCCGGTCGCGACCGACCAGGAGAATCTCGGATACTGGATCGGGCGCGAGTTCTGGGACCGGGGTTACGCGACGGCTGCGGCGCGCGCCGTGATTGCGCTCGCATTCACCTGCCTTGATTGCCAGCAGCTCACCGCGTCACATGTCGCGCGCAATGCGGCCTCCGGCCGGGTGCTCCAGAAATGCGGGCTGCAGGTCGTGCGCCGTGTGCTGCGCGAGCATCGCGGCAAACCCGAGGAATTCTGCGTCCGCGGCATTACCCGCGATGCCTGGGAGCGGCAGTCGGACGAACGCTGACGAGGGCGGTATTGCCCCCTAGGCAAGATCCGCAACGAGCGCCTGGCGCGTTGCGTCGGACACTGGCGACAAGACGACCGAGTACGCGGGATGATCGACGCCAATCGCCAGCGCCACGCCGTATTTGAGCGCGGCGACCATCTCCGGCAACAGCTCGAAGCGCGCGAAATGCACGGCTGATGTCTTTTCGGCGTTCTCGCGCTCCAGGTCCTCGTCGGCGATCGCATCGACGCGCGCGCACCCTTCCACCTGGACCCACACGCGGTCCTCGATGCCCTTGAGCGACGCCAGCGCGCGCCTGCGCTCGTCGATGTCCTCGTACTCGATCAGCAGCGTCGCCTTCCAGTTCGACCCGTCGGGCACCAGCGGATTGTACGCATCTAGCTCGTCCTGGATGCCCGCCTCCTCATAGGTCTTTTCGGCGCGCAGCATTTCCTGGATCTGATAGCGGATAGTCAGCTCATCCTCGAATAGGAGAGTGAGGTGCTCCCCGAGGCGGACGGTGCGCGGTTTTTTGTGCGCCAGCACCTGCTTGCGAAAGTCGCTGCGCGACTTGGCGTAGGCCTCCAGCGTCAACAGGCTGTCGCGGCTGATTTGCGGCATGCGCTTCTCTCCGGTCGAACTCGACATGGGTGTATCGTCACTCGATGCCGTAGGCAATGCGCAACAAGGTCAGCGGATGTGCCTTGATTGCGCGCGCGGGTTTCTTGGCCGCCTGTTCGATGCCCTGCACGATCGCGCGGCCGGCGATGGGGCAATCGGAACTTACGTAGTCGGGATCGGTCTCGGCCATCTGGCGGAACACCGGCCGGCCGATCTTCATTGACGCAGCGAAGAATTCCGTCTTTACGCCCCAGGTGCCATCGTGCCCGGCGCAGCGTTCAACGGTGGTGACGGCGGTGTCGGGAATCCACTCCAGCACCTCGCGCGTCTTCTGTCCGACGTTCTGTACGCGCGAGTGGCAAGGAATGTGATAGCTGACGCGGCCCAGCGGCGTGCTGAAATCCTTGTTCAGCAGTCCGTCCTTGTCACGCATGACCAGGTACTCGAAGGGATCGAACATCGCCGCGGCGACTAGCCTGACGTCGACGTCGTCGGGAAACAGCAGCGGCATCTCACTCTTGAACATCAGCGTGCACGACGGCACCACGGTAAGGATCGCGAATCCGCTTTTGGCATACGCGGCCAGTTGCGGCGCGTTGACGTTCTTCAATCGCTCGACCGATTCCAGATCGCCCAGCTCGAGCTTGGGCATGCCGCAGCACGCTTCCTTCTCGACCACCGAATACGGGATCTGGTTGTGCTCGAGGATGCGGATGAGATCCAGGCCGATGCCCGGCTCGTTGTAGTTCACGTAGCAGGTCGAGAAGATCGCCACCTTGCCGGGTGTGCGCTGGCCGTCGCGCACGGGCCACTCGCTCGACGGGTGGGCCTGATCGGCAAAACGCTTGCGCGCGTACGGCGGCAGCCGCCTCTCGCGGTGCACGCCGAGCACCGCTTCCATCGCGCGCCGGGCCAACGGCGATCGCTCGGCCCGGTTCACCATCTGCACCACGACGGGAATTGTCGCTAGCTTGCCCAGGCGATCGGTGCTCGTCAGTAGGCGGTCGCGCCAGCGGGTTTCACCGCGCTTGAACTTCTGCGCCTTGGCGCGCAGCATCAGGTGCGGAAAATCGACGTTCCAGGGATGCGGCGGAACGTACGGGCACTTGGTCATGTAGCAGACGTCGCACAGGTAGCACTGGTCGACGACTTTGCCGTAATCGGCCTTGGCCACGCCATCGATTTCGCCGGTCTTGCCCGCGTCGATGAGATCGAACAGCGTCGGAAACGCGTTGCACAGGCTCACGCAGCGCCGGCAGCCATGACAGATGTCGAAGACCCGCTCCAGCTCCTTGTCTACTGAAGTCTCGTTGTAGAAATCGGGGTTGCGCCAATCGATCGCGTGGCGCGTGGGTGCCTCGAGACTGCCTTCGCGGGTTGTCATGGTCATCCGGCAGCAAAAGGGCGCACGCAGCGTCGCGGCGATCGCGACGCTGACATCCAGTCCTTCAATGCGTCAGTCGGCAAGCGCGTCGAGCGCTTTCTGGAAGCGGTTCGCGTGCGAGCGCTCGGCCTTGGCGAGTGTTTCGAACCAGTCGGCGATTTCGTCGAAGCCTTCGGTGCGTGCCGACTTCGCCATGCCCGGGTACATGTCGGTGTACTCGTGTGTTTCACCGGCGATCGCGGCCTTGAGGTTGTCCCGGCTCCGGCCGATCGGCAGGTCGGTGGCGGGATCGCCAACGACGGCGAGGTAGTCGAGATGTCCGTGCGCATGTCCGGTCTCGCCCTCAGCGGTCGAACGAAACACCGCAGCGACATCGTTCTGGCCTTCGACGTCGGCCTTGTTTGCGAAATACAGGTAACGACGGTTGGCTTGGGACTCGCCGGCGAACGCGGCCTTGAGGTTGTCGTGGGTCTTGGTACCATTGAGTTTCATCTGCTTCTCCTCTCGAGGTTGCACGAACGTGCGGTTGCCGCGACGCGCGGCAGCGGACGATGGAAACTGCCACCCCTACGATAGTCGTCGTCCCGGAACGATTCGTCAAATTGATTGTGCCAATGATTAACATAGAATTAATGTATGCGTCATTTTTTCGGTGACGCCTTCGATCTCACGCTTTTGCGGAAGTTGCCGACTGCAATGAGAATCATCCGCACCCACAGGAGCTGCCATGCAGTTAGCTGATAACGCCCTTGATCAGATTTTCCGCAACGCGCACTCGGTCAATGGCTTCGTGGACAGGCCGGTCCCCGACGAATTGTTGCGCAACGTGTACGACTTGATGAAGTGGGGCCCGACGGCTTCCAACGGCTGTCCTTGCCGCATCGTGTTCGTCCGGACGACGGCGGGCAAGCAGGCACTTGCGCCCGCACTCGACAAGGGCAATCAGGACAAGACGATGTCCGCGCCGGCAACCGCGATTGTCGCGTACGACGTACGGTTCTACGCGCAGTTCCCGAAGTTGGCGCCACAGCTCGACGCGAGCAAATGGGTCGACAGGAAACCCGAAGACATCCGCACCTACTGCCTGCGCAACGGTTCGCTGCAGGGCGCCTACCTGATGATCGCGGCGCGGGCATTAGGGCTCGACTGCGGACCGATGTCAGGCTTCGAAAACGCCGCGGTCGATGCCGCGTTTTTCCCGGACGGACAATGGAAATCCAACTTCCTGTGCAATCTGGGCTACGGCGACCCCGCGTCGATACGGCCGCGCAAGGCGCGACTCGATTTCAACGAAGCCTGTCGCTTGCTCTGACCCCGCTCTGGACGTCAAACAGCTAGCCCCGCATTGCCACGCGCAATGCGGCGCCGAACTCAGTCGATACGCTCGTATGCCGGCAAAGTCAGGAATTCCACAAAGGTGTCGTTGTTCACAAGGTCGGCAAAAATCGCCGCGGCCTCGTCGTAGCGACCCTCGCCATACGCCGCGCCGAGCATCGCGCGGATCTTCTGCACCTCCTCGGGAATCATGGTCGCGACCATTTCGCGCGTGACCTTGCGGCCATCGGCGAGCTTGCCCTTGGGCGAGCGCATCCACTGCCAAACTTGCGAGCGCGAAATTTCGGCGGTCGCCGCGTCTTCCATCAGGTTGAAGATCGGTACCGCGCCCTGCCCGACCAGCCACGCGCCGATGTACTGGATGGCGACGTTGATGTTCAGCCGCAAGCCGTTCTCGGTGATTGGCGTCTCCGGCTCGAACTTGAGCAAGTCGGCGGCGGTCGTGTGGACATCTTCGCGCTTCTTGCTGGCGATCTGATTCGGGGCAGGCATCAGCCGGTCGAACGCTTCCTTGGCGACCGCCACCAGCCCAGGGTGCGCGACCCACGTGCCGTCGTGGCCGTAAGTGGCTTCGCGTTCCTTGTCGGCCTTGACCTTGGCAAAGGCCTCCGCGTTGGCCTTCTCGTCGTTCTTGATCGGTATCTGCGCCGCCATTCCACCCATTGCGTGGATATTGCGGCGATGGCAGGTCCTGATCAGCAGCTCTGCGTAACTCTTCATGAAGTGCGTGGTCATGGTCACCAGCGCGCGATCGCCCAGGCAGAAGTCGCGGTTGCTGCGCAGCTTTTTGATGCAGCTGAAGATGTAATCCCAGCGACCGGCATTGAGGCCCGCGGAGTGCTCGCGCAACTCGTAGAGAATTTCGTCCATCTCGAACGCGCCGAGGATGGTCTCGATGAGTACGGTCCCCTTGATCGTTCCGCGGGGAACTCCGAGCTGTTCCTGCGCGGCGACGAAAATGTCGTTCCACAAGCGCGCCTCGAGATGGCTCTCGAGCTTCGGCAGGTAAAAATATGGGCCGCTGCCGTTGGCGACCAGCGCCTTGGCGTTGTGGAAGAAGTACAGCGCGAAATCGAAAATGCCACCGGAGATCGGAGCACCGTCGACCTTGACGTGCTTTTCCGGCAGGTGCCAGCCGCGCGGGCGCACGAACAGCGTGGCGAGCTTGGCGCCGAGCTTGTAGGGCTTGCCTTCGGGGCTGACGTAATCGATCTGGCGGCGGATTGCGTCGCGCAGGTTGATGTGGCCCTGGATGTTGTTGTCCCACTTCGGTGTGTTGGCGTCCTCGAAGTCGGCCATGAACACGCTGGCGCCGGAATTGAGCGCGTTGATGATCATCTTGCGATCTACCGGACCGGTGATCTCGACGCGGCGATCCTGGATATCAGGCGGCACCGGTGCGCAGACCCAGTCGCCTTCGCGCACGGCACGGGTCTCGGCGAGGAAATCCGGCAGCTTGCCGGCATCGAAATCCTGCTGCCGTTTGGCGCGCAGCGCTAGCAACTCGGTGCGCTTCGCCCCGAAACGACGTTGCAGATCGGCTGCGAACGCCACGGCGTCGGGTGTCAATATCTCGGCATATTCCGGGATGATGCGGCCGCTGATTTCGATACCCTGGCCATAGACTGGGGCGTTCATCGACGATCCTTCTGGGATTGTGTTGCAGTGCGTCAATGATAGCAGACTGCTACGCGAAGCAGCATGGTCGCGGGTGCAGCGCGCCCGCCTCGCACCTCACATTTTCCAGCCCTCGCCGGCTCTGCCGGGGAGCCGTTCGAGAGTGATGTTCCACGACAATGTTATGCGCGGGCGCTGACCGCGATACGGATTGACGCTATGCAAATAGTCGCTGGCGAAGATGAGCATCGTGCCGGAACTCATGGGCGGCATCAGGTGCTTGGTCACACGTCCCGCCTCGTCAGGACAGCAGACCTCGATGCGCGGATCGGCAAAGCACAGTCGCCCCGCCAGTGCATCGTCAGGATCCTCGTCGCCCGTGTCGAGCATGTAAACGATGCTGGCGTTGGAGCGCAGGTGGCTGTGCGGCATGCAGTAGTCGCCGGCGCGATACACACTCGCCCAGTTGGCGTCGGCAAACACGGCACGCCGCGACAGCGTGCGATGCGCGAATTGCAATGCGCGCGCATGAATGAGACTCGCCGCGCTCGCCCCCCACTGGGGGACGTTGCGCACCTTGATGCCGCAGCCGCCTTTGAAAATGGCGTCGCGAAAGCGCGCATCCTGTTCCGCCGCCAGCGCCGCCTCGATCAGCGCCGGGTGAAACGCGGCGTGATCGGCGAAGCGCGTTGCCGCCATCAGCGACGCCGACAGCGGCTCGGTCACCTGCGCGTCCGGCCAGGCGGGAAGCTCCACCGCGCCGACGCGAAACGACGCAGGCAGCGCGGCCTGATCGCCGAGATCGACGCCCGGCGTCACGGCGCCAATCCTCTGCGCCGCCAATTCACTTGGCACTCAAGCGTACGCGACACTCTTGATCGGCCGCAACTCCAGCATCCCCGAGCGCACCGCGCGGTTGACCGCGCTGACTACGGCGCGCAGGGTCGCGGTCACGATATTCGGATCGAGTCCCACGCCATAGACGGTGCGATCGGCGCCAACGCGCAATTGCACGTACGACACCGCGGTCGCGTCCTCGCCGCTCCCCGTCGCATGCTCGTGATAGTTGAGCACGTGCACGTCGAGGCCCACGCCGCTGCGCAGGGCGTGAATGAACGCATCGACCGGACCGTTGCCGGCGCCCGAGCACTCGCGCGCGACGCCGCCGATGAGCAGTCGCGCCGTCAGTCGCTCGACCGCGCCATCGGCCGCGCTGTGCTGTGCACTGTGATCCTTGTACGCAATCGGCTCGACGGCTTCGATGTATTCGCGCACGAAGGCGCCGTGGATATCGGCGGCAACAAGCTCCTTGCCGGTCGTGTCGGTAATGCGCTGGATCACCTGACTGAATTCGATCTGCAGAAGACGCGGCAGCGACAGGCCGTAATCGCGCTCCAGTAGGAAGGCGATCCCGCCCTTGCCCGACTGGCTGTTGACGCGGATCACCGCTTCGTAGGTGCGGCCCACGTCGGCCGGATCGATCGGCAGGTACGGCACTTCCCAGAGTTCCCGTCCGTGCGCCTCATTCTCCTGCTGCGCAGTCAATCCCTTCTTGATTGCGTCCTGGTGCGAGCCCGAAAACGCCGTGAACACGAGCTCACCTGCGTACGGATGGCGCGGATGCACGGGCAGATCGGTGCAGTACTCGGCGGTGCGGATGATCGATCCCATGTCGGAAAAGTCGAGCCCGGGGTTGATCCCTTGCGAGTAGAGGTTGAGCGCGAGCGTCACCATGCACACGTTACCGGTGCGCTCGCCATTGCCGAACAGGCAGCCTTCGATTCGATCGGCGCCGGCCATGACCGCCAGTTCCGCCGCGGCAACTCCGGTGCCGCGGTCGTTGTGCGGATGAAGGCTCAGTACGACGCTGTCCCGCCGCGACAGGTTGCGATCCATCCATTCGATCTGGTCGGCGTAGATGTTCGGCGTGGCGACTTCGACCGTCGCCGGCAAGTTGAGAATCACCGGCTTTTGCGGCGTCGGTTCCCAGACGTCCATGACCGCCTCGCAGATTTCCTTGGCGAAATCGAGCTCGGTCATGGTGAAGCATTCCGGCGAATACTCGTAGCGCCAGTCGGTGCCGGGCTGTTCGGCGGCGCACTGCTTGAACAGCTTCGCGCCATTGACGGCGATTTCGAGGATGCCCGCCTTGTCTTTGCCGTAGACGACGCGACGGAACAGCGGTGCCGTCGGGTTATACAGGTGCACGATGGCGCGCTTGGCGCCGCGCACCGATTCGAAGGTACGCCGGATGAGTTCCTCGCGCGACTGCGTGAGCACCTGGATGGTGACGTCGTCGGGAATCAGGTTCTCGTCGATCAGCTTGCGCACGAAATCGAAGTCGGTTTGCGAGGCCGACGGGAATGCCACCTCGACCTCCTTGAAGCCGATCTTTACCAGTTGCTTGAACATGCGCAGCTTGCGCTCGGCGTCCATCGGGTCGATGAGGGCCTGGTTGCCGTCGCGCAGGTCGGTCGACAGCCAGATCGGTGGTCGCGTGATGGTCTGCGTGGGCCAGCGGCGATCAGGCAAGTCGATCGGCGGGAACGGTCGGTATTTCGCGGACGGATCGGTTTTCATCGGTCCCTCACAAAGGCTGGAATTCGGGTGCGGAAATGCCATCCGGTAGAGGATGGCGCGGGCACTGCTTGAAAAAGGGGTATGAGTTATGTGCGCGCAGGGCGCAGCAGCAGCAGCAGACCGCCGAGGGGGGCGATCAGAAGGGAACGCAAAATGGCGCGTTGGCTGCTCATGCGAAGCACTATAACGGCAATTCCGGCGACGCGCAACGTGGGGCGAGTCAGCGCGGCACGGCCCGCGCCAGACGCCGGCGCTTGTAGAGCAGCCACCCGGTCCAGACGTAACCCCCTATCGCGTAAGCGACGAATCCGGTGAACAGGACAACCGCCGGCCGCAGGCTCACCAGGACGAAGAACATCACGATGCCGAAGATCACGACGAAGGGCACGCTGCGGCGCAGGTTGATGGTCTTGAAACCGTAATACTTGAGGTTGCTGACCATGGTCAGCCCCGCAAAGACCGTGATCACGCAGGCGGCCCAGCGCACGGCTTCAGGGTCGATCGCGGCGTCTTCGATGATCCAGACGAAGCCCGCCACCAGCGCCGCGGCCGCGGGACTCGGCAGCCCCTGAAAGTAACGTTTGTCCGCGACCTCCAGCATGGTGTTGAACCGCGCCAGACGCAGTGCCGCGCAGGCGACGTAAACGAACGCGGCGATCCAGCCCGACTGGCCCAGACCACGCAGCGCCCATTCGTAGACCACCAGCGCCGGCGCCGCGCCGAATGACACCATGTCCGAGAGGCTATCGTATTCCGCGCCGAACGCGCTCTGGGTCTTGGTCAATCGCGCGACTCGGCCGTCGAGGCCGTCGAGCACCATCGCCACGAAGATCGCGATGGCGGCGTCCTGAAAGCGGCCGTTCATCGCCTGCACGATGGCATAGAAGCCGCCGAAGAGCGCGGCGGTCGTCAGCAGATTGGGAAGCAGGTAGATGCCGCGCCGGCGGATGCGGTTCTTGGCGAGCGCGCGTTCCTGCTGGTAGTCCACCATCCTTGCAGCGTAACAGGGCGGCTGCGGCAAGACAACGCCGCGCCGGGGTGGTGCGTCAATCGAGTCGCGCGAGGATGGTCGTGGTCGCGTAAACGGTATCGCCAACCGCAACCTGTGGAGCGGTTGCGGGCGGCAGGTAGACATCGACGCGCGAACCGAAGCGGATGAAACCGTAGCGCTGCCCGCGCTCGAGTGCATCGCCGGGCCCGACATAGCAGAGAATGCGTCGCGCGATCAGTCCGGCGATCTGCACGCAGGTCACGTCGACACCGGCAGCGGTCACGATATGCAGCGCGTTGCGCTCGTTCTCGAGCGAGGCCTTGTCGAGCGCGGCGTTGACAAAGCTGCCGGCGTGATACCACTTGTTCGTGACCGTGCCGTCGACAGGGCTTCGATTCGAATGCACGTTGAACACGTTCATGAAGACGCTGATCTTGAGCGCGTCGCGATTCAGGTACGGGTCGGGCGCCTTGGCGACCAGCACAACCTTGCCATCGGCAGGCGACAGCACCGCGTTTGCCAGCGTTGGAATCTCCCGCGCCGGATCGCGAAAAAACTGCAGGATGAAGATCGCAACGATCCACGCCAACACGGCGAGCGCCCACCAGTGGAAGTATGACAGTGCCACCGCGATCGCGATCGCGATCGCCAGGAACGGCCAGCCCTCGCGCGCGATGACCGGATGCGGATAGTTGGACGACACGCGAAGGTTACTTCGTCTGCGAATCGATCTGCTCGCCCATTTTCTGGGTTTGCTGCTGCAGCGAGCTCTCGAGGCCGCGCGCGCGCTCCACTGCGTTGCCGGGCGTCACCGACGCGCCCGTCGGATCGAGTTCGATCGGGGTAGTCGCTCCAACGCCGCGTGGCCCCGCTGCCTTGATAGCCGTGCGGTCCTCACCCAGCATCCCGTAGCGTTTGAGCGCGGTCTGCGCCAGTACCGCCACGATCACCAGCGCGAGCAGGATCACGACCACGCCGATCCAGCCGCGTTGGCGAGAAACCACGATACCGTCATTCCCGCGGCAGCGGGAATCCATTGTTGCATGGAGCATGGATCCCTGCTTGCGCGAGGATGACGGAACTGGTTGCTCGCGGGTCACGAATGCTAGCTTGGCTCCGCATCATATCTGCCGCAGCGATCAGTTCCGGCTCTGGTCGACCAGCTTGTTCTTGCTGATCCACGGCATCATCTCGCGCAGCTTCGCGCCCACTTTCTCGATCGGATGCTCGGCCGTCATGCGTCGCCGCGATAGCAACGTCGGCGCGCCGGCACGGCTTTCGAGGATGAAGTTCTTGGCATACTCGCCCGACTGGATGTTGGCCAGCACTTCGCGCATGGCGCGCCGGGTTTCCTCTGTGATCATCTTCGGGCCCGTCACGTACTCGCCGTACTCGGCGTTGTTCGAGATCGAATAGTTCATGTTGCCGATGCCGCCCTCGTACATCAGGTCGACGATGAGCTTGAGTTCGTGCAGACACTCGAAATACGCCATCTCCGGGGCATAGCCCGCATCGACCAGCGTGTCGAACCCAGCCTTGACCAGTTCGACACAGCCGCCACACAGCACCGCCTGCTCGCCGAAGAGGTCGGTTTCGGTCTCCTCCTTGAAGGAGGTCTCGATGACGCCGGCCCGCGCGCCACCGATCGCCGCAGCGTAGGACAGCGCCAGATCGCGCGCCTTGCGGCTCGCGTCGCGGTGGATGGCGATGAGCATCGGCGTGCCGCCGCCGGCGACGTAGGTCGAGCGCACGGTGTGACCCGGCGCCTTGGGCGCGATCATCACCACGTCGAGGTCGGCGCGCGGCGCCACCTGCCCGTAATGGATATTGAATCCGTGCGCGAAGGCCAGCGTCGCACCCTTGCGAATATTGGGTTCGACTTCCTCGCGATACACCGCGCCGATATGTTCGTCGGGCATGAGCATCATGACAAAGTCAGCGCTCTTGACTGCGTCCGCCACCTCGGCGACCTTCAATCCGGCTTTTTTGGCTTTGTCCCACGACGCGCCGCCCTTGCGCAGGCCCACGGTGACCTTGATACCCGAGTCGTTGAGGTTCTGCGCGTGCGCGTGACCCTGCGAGCCATAGCCGACGATCGTGACCTTGCGGCCCTTGATCAGCGACAGATCGGCGTCCTTGTCGTAATAGACTTTCACTTTGACTTCCTCCTTGGCTAAACCCTGAGAATCCGCTCGCCGCGCCCGATGCCCGACGCGCCGGTGCGCACCGTCTCGAGAATCACGCCGGCCTCGATCGCCTGCAAAAAGGCGTCGAGTTTCGATCCCGTTCCGGTGAGCTCTATCGTATAGCTCTTGTCGGTGACGTCGAGGATGCGACCGCGAAAGATGTCGGCGAGCCGTTTCATTTCGTCGCGATCCTTGCCTGCCGCGCGCACCTTCACCAGCATCAGCTCGCGCTCGATATGATTGCCGTCGGTGAGATCGATGACCTTGACGACTTCGACGAGCTTGTTGAGCTGCTTGGTAATCTGCTCGACGACGTCGTCGGAGCCCACCGTGACGATGGTCATGCGCGACATCGTCGCATCCTCGGTCGGCGCGACCGTCAGCGATTCGATGTTGTAGCCGCGCGCGGAGAAGAGGCCCGATATTCGCGACAGCGCGCCGGCCTCGTTCTCGACCAGGATGGAGAGAATGTGCCTCATCTATCGCGCCTTGCCAAAACTGGCGACCAACCTCGATCGTCGTCCCCGCGGAAGCGCGGTATCCATTTTACGCAGAGCCAAGTGGCTTTCCGCGTGCGCTGGAATGACGGAATTTTGCCCGCTCATAATTCCTCCGCCATGATCATTTCGGTCAATCCCTTGCCGGCCGCGATCATGGGGAACACGTTCTCGGTCTGGTCGGTGATGAAGTCCATGAACACCAGGCGGTCCTTCAGCTTGATCGCTTCTCTCAGCGCGCCCTCGACGTCGCCCGGCTTCTCGATCTTCATGCCGACGTGGCCGTAGGCCTCGGCGAGTTTTACGAAGTCGGGCAGCGCGTCCATGTACGACTCGGCATAGCGGTTGCCGTAGAAGAATTCCTGCCACTGCCGGACCATGCCCATGTAGCGGTTGTTCAGGTTCACGATCTTGATCGGCAGGTGATATTGCTTGCAGGTCGACAGTTCCTGGATGCACATCTGGATCGACGCTTCGCCGGTCACGCATGCCACGGTCGCGCCCGGATTGGCGAGCTGCACACCCATTGCGGCGGGCAGGCCGAAACCCATCGTGCCGAGCCCCCCCGAATTGATCCAGCGCCGTGGCTTGTCGAACTTGTAATACTGCGCGGCCCACATCTGGTGCTGGCCGACGTCGGACGTGATGAAGGCGTCGCCCTTGGTGATGTCGTACAGCTTTTCGATGACCAGCTGCGGCTTGATCAGGTCGCTCTTGCGGTCGTACTTGAGGCAATCCTTGCGCTGCCAGTCCTTGATTTCCGCCCACCACGACTTGAGCGCCGCGGCATCGGTCCGCTGATTGCCCGACTCGATGAGCTTGAGCATTTCGTCGAGCACGTCGCCGACATAGCCGACAATGGGCACGTCGACCTTGACCCGCTTGGAGATCGACGACGGATCGATGTCGATGTGAATGATGCGGCGATCGGCGCGGAAGAAATGCGTCGGGTTGCCGATCACGCGATCGTCGAAACGCGCGCCGACCGCGAGCAGCACGTCGCAGTTTTGCATCGCCATGTTCGA
>JBDTLK010000033.1:0-26133 GCA_039934835.1 Edaphobacterium sp. (SeqCode)
CTAACGGACAACAGCGGCGGCGATGCGCTCGGTGGAAGTTCTTCGCAGATCCCAGGCAAGCCCAAGCTTCGACATCAGGTAGATGCTCCACTTCGAAGGGTCCCAGTCGTACCAGCGGACACCGTTGCGGTAGTCCGTGGGGAAGCGATGGTGGAAATTGTGGAATCCTTCGCCGTTGGTGAGCAGGGCGCCAAGCCAGTTGTCACGGGCTGATTGCGCCCGCCCGTATGGCATCGTTCCGAAGGTGTGCGCGAAGGAATTCACGCAAAACGTGGAATGCAGCACGATGACGATTCGCAGGCAGACCGTCATGATGAATCCGCCCAGCGGATGCCCAATCCACCAGGCGATGAGCATGGGAGCCACGATGCCGCCGCAGATCGACCACCATTCGTGATGTTCGTGCTGATGCATGATGAGGCGTGACTTGCGCAGGTCCTGAACGTTTTTGTAGTTGGCGCGGTGGCGCCATAAAAGGATCCAGCCGATATGCGCGTGCCAGAACCCCTTGTGGACGCCGTACGGGTCGTGCTCGGTATCCGTGAACAGATGGTGCTGTCGGTGCTGCGAGGACCATTTCAGCGCTGATTCTTCGAACGTGGCGGCACCGAACACGAGCAGCACGAATCGCACAACGGGGCCCGCCTCGAAAGTGCCATGCGCGAACAGCCGGTGGTAGCCGACCGTCGTCGACATCCCCGTTGCGACGAGAAAGGTGAAGAACAGCACTAACTCGGGCGCCGTCACGCCGCGGTAGTAGATGTACAACGGCGTACCGACAATCCCGACCACGTGGATCACGAAAAAGAAAATGACTCCGAGCCAATGCGTCCTGCGCTTCGGCAACGGGTAGTCTTCGGCCATCGCTGCTGTTGTCGTTGCCATGAGCCTCATGAACCTGCTGTGCGGTCTTGCTCGCGCCCAGTATAACGGATCGGCTGTGCGGCACCGCACAAGAACCGAGCGTCTATACTCGGCTGCCGCGCCGACTTTTATTTGTCGGCGCGCCGTGCAAAAATCGATTTTTTCGCCCGCGAGGTATCGACTTTGCGTGTTTCCATTTGGCGGGGTCGCGAGACTGGCGACTTTTCCCACTACGACGTGCCGCGACGTGCCAGTCAGACCGTGCTCGACGTGGTGACCCACGTGCAGCGCCATCTCGAGCCCTCGCTCGCCTATCGCTTCGCGTGCCGCGTCGGCATGTGCGGCTCATGCGCGATGACGGTCAATGGAATCGCCCGCTGGACCTGTCGCACCCACGTGGCCGAGGTCGCCGAGAGCGACCGCCTGGAGATCGCGCCGCTGGCCAACCTGCCGGTGGTCAAGGACCTGGTCACCGACATGCGCGAGTTCTTCGACAAATGGGCACGGGCAAAGGGCCGCTTCGAGGGCAAAGCGACGCGGCATGACGACTTTGTCCGCGTCGCCCCCGATTCTGCGCAGCGACGATTGGCCGACGCCGGCGTCGAATGCATCGGTTGCGGAGTGTGCTACGCCTCGTGCGACGTAGTGACCTGGCGCGCGGACTTCCTGGGTCCCGCCGCGCTCAATCGCGCATGGACCCTCGTCAATGACGTGCGCGACACCGGCCAGTTGGAGCGACTGCGCGCGGTGGCTGGCGATGCCGGCTGCCATTCCTGTCACACTCAGGGATCATGTACGACACGCTGCCCCAAGCACATCGCACCGACCGCGGCCATCGCCGGCTTGAAGCGGATCACCGCGCGCGCGGCCGTGCGCGGCAAGCTTTGAAGGCTCGGCCATGAGCGACGTGACCCGGCAAGCCCGGACCTGGTACTGGCAGCGGATCAGCGCGATGGTGCTGGCGCTATGTGTGCTGGTGCATCTGATTACTATCGTCTACGCGGTGCGATCGGGATTAAGCGGCGAGGCGCTGCTGGCGCGCACCCACGGCAACGTGGCGTTCGCCGTTTTCTACCTGATCTTCCTGTTCGCGTGCGTGGTGCACGTTCCCATCGGCCTGGCGCGAATCGGTGAAGAATGGCTGGGAATGAGCGCCACCACCGCGGGTGCAGCCTCGCGCATGTTCGCCTTGCTGCTGATGGTGCTAGGGCTCACGGCGGTGTACGCGGTGGTCGTCGCATGATGCGGCACAACGACTTGCGCGCGCGCAATCATCCGGCGTGGTGGGCATTTCTCGTGCATCGCGTGTCCGGCCTGGCGCTGGCCATTTTCCTGCCGCTGCATTTTCTGGCCCTGGGCATGGCGCTGCGCGGATCGACCGGGCTCGACCAATTCCTGCGCTTCACCGACCGACCGCTGTTCAAGCTTGCCGAATGGGGACTGGTGGTTCTGCTGTCCTTGCACATGGCCGGCGGCGTGCGCCTTCTGCTCATCGAATTTCGGCCTTGGTCCGGGTTGCGCAAGGACTGGATCGCCGGAGCCTGCGCCTTCGGCTTTGCCGCCGCCGTGGTATTCGCGCTGGCGCTCATTCCCTGAGCTCGCGATGCGCAGCTTACGAATTCCGGGACAATCATGAAGATCGATCTGCAAGCCGTCGAACAGACGTCGAAGGACCTCTACATCCGCGCGCTGAAGATGCTGCCGCCGGACATCAAGGCCGGCTTCGCAACGCTGGCGAAGCAGGAGCGCGATTCCACAGCGAAGAACATCCTAGGCACGATGATCACTAACATCGCGGTTGCCGAGGACCGCGACAACCTGCTTTGCCAGGATACCGGCATGCCGATTTACAACGTCGAAATAGGCGGCGGCGTGGATGTCGACGGTCACGCGCTGAAGGCTGCGATCCGCCGCGGTTGCGAGCGCGCCACGCGCGAATATCCGTTGCGTTCCTCAGTGGTGCATCCGCTGACGCGCAGGAACGAGCACACTTCGTGCGGCATCGAGGTGCCGGTGATCCACATCGACTTCATAGGAGCGCGCGACACCCTGCGCATTACCATGATTCCGAAGGGCAGCGGGTCGGAAAACAACTCTTTTCTGAAGATGGCCGTTCCGGCGGATGGCGTCGACGCGATCAAGACTTTCGTCATCGACTGCGTTTTGGAATCCGGCGGCAAGACCTGCCCGCCGACCATCGTCGGGGTGGGCATTGGTGGCACGTCGGATCTTTGCGTGGCGCTGGCGAAGCGGGCCGCCACGCGACCGCTTGGCAGCCGTTGCGCCGACGCCGACGGTGCGCAGCTCGAGCGCGATCTATCGGCTGCGGTCAACCACCTTGGCGTCGGTCCGCAGGGGCTGGGTGGCGACGCAACCGCGTTCGCGGTGCAGATCGAATTGGCTGCGACGCACATCACCATGAATCCGGTGGCGGTGAACATGCAATGTCATTCGGCCCGGCGATCCAGCGCCACGTTCACGCCGGACGGCATTGACTTTGGCTACTGAGGGCGACCGGGGCTGACGATGGCGCACTACGAACTGGCAATGCCGATCGACGAAGCGCAGGCGCGTGCGCTGCGCGTCAACGACAGCGTGACGCTGCAGCACACGCTGTTCGGCATTCGCGATGCGACGCAGATCAACATGTTCGACCGCGGTCGCGCCACACGTTTCGATATGCGTGGGCATGCCGTGATCCACACTGCGCCGAACGTCAAGAAGGTCGACGCCGACGCCGCGAATCCGGCCGGCTACGCGCCTATCTGCGTTGGAACTACCACCTCCGATCGGATGGAGCGGTTCACACGGCCGCTGATGGAACAGTGCGGCGTCCGGCTGGTGATCGGCAAGGGTGGCTTGCGCGAGGCCTCGCAAGCCGCTTTTCGCGAGCTGGGCGGCGCGTATCTTGCCATCGTCGGCGGAACGGCAGCGCTGGAGACGACGTGGATCACCGCGATCGAGGACGTCGATCTGGACGACCTCAATCCGGAATCGCTGTGGAAGTTTCGCATTCGCGACTTCGGGCCGCTACTGGTGGGAATGGACAGCACCGGCGCGAGCCTCTACGACATCGTGCGCAACGATGCCGCCGCGCGCCGCGCCCGGGTCCTCGACGCGCTGGGCGTCAAGCCGTGACCGGAGGGTCGCAGTGGCGAACGCTGCAGACGGATATCCTGATTCTCGGCGCGGGCGGCGCGGGCCTGTTCGCCGCGCTGCACGCGCATCAGGTGGCGCCCGAGTTGTCGATCACGATCGCGGTCAAGGGCCTGCTGGGCAAGTGCGGGTGCACGCGCATGGTCCAGGGCGGATACAACGTCGCACTCGCCCCCGGCGATTCGGTCGAACGCCATTTCATGGACACCATTGAGGGCAGCCAGTGGCTGGCCGACCAGGACCTGGCGTGGACGCTCTGCAGCAAAGCGATCGAGCGCGTGCGCGAACTGGAGAATGAGCTCGGCTGTTTTTTCGACCGCAATGCCGATGGCAGCGTGCATCAGAAGGCATTTGCCGGGCAGACCTTCGATCGCACCGTGCACAAGGGCGACCTCACCGGCATCGAGATCATCAACCGGCTGGCCGAGCAGGTGTGGGCGCGCGACATCGGCCGTCTGGAGGACCATCGGGCGATCGACCTGATACGTACCACGGACGGCAGTGCGCTCGCCGGAGTACTCTTGATCGACATGCAGACGGGCGAGTTCTTGTTCGTGCAGGCAAAGGCGGTGTTGCTGGCGACCGGAGGTGGGCCGACCATGTACAAGTACCACACACCGTCGGGCGACAAGGCCGGGGACGGCCTGGCGATGGGGTTGCGCGCCGGCCTGCCGTTGCGCGACATGGAAATGGTGCAGTTCCATCCGACCGGCCTGCTGGCAGGGCCGCACACGCGCATGACCGGGACCGTGCTGGAAGAGGGACTGCGTGGCGCCGGCGGATATCTGCTCAATGCTGCCGGCGAGCGTTTCATGTGCCAGTACGATTCGCGCAACGAACGCGCGACGCGCGACATCGTATCGCGCGCCGTGTATGCGGAAATGCGGGCAGGGCGCACCACTCCTAACGGTGGCGTCTACCTGCAGATGTCGCACCTTGGACCCGACCTGGTGCGCAAGCAGTTCAAAGGCATGGTGGAGCGTTGCGACGATTGCGGTTTCGACCTGGCGGGTGGACGGGTCGAGGTCGTGCCGACGGCGCACTACATGATGGGCGGCGTCCGTTTTGCGCCGGATGGAACGACCGAGCTCGAGGCACTCTTCGCCGCCGGCGAGGACACGGGCGGCGTGCACGGCGCCAATCGACTCGGCGGCAACGGCGTCGCCAATTCGACGGTATTCGGCGGAATTGCCGGTGAGACAATGGGGAGCTATGTGCGGCGCGCAGGCGTCTTCCGTGCGCCTGATACGCGCGCCATCGACGCCAGCATCGCCCGACATGTGGCGCCGTTCGCTCAACCTGCCGCATCCCTCGAAGCCATCCGCGACGCGCTCTTCGAATGCATGTGGAACGATGTCGGGATCCTGCGCAACGCCGATGGACTGCGTGCAGCGCTGGAGCGGCTAGATGGGCTCGAAGCGGAGCTTGCGGGTAGCGGAGTTGCCGACGGTGATCGAGGCTTCAACCTGAGCTGGCACGACTGGATGAACCTGGCCAACCTCATCTCGGTGAGCAAGGTCATCACCACGGCGGCGCTGGCGCGCGAAGATTCGCGTGGCGCGCACTATCGCGAGGATTTCCCGGAACCGGGCCCGTTACCGGGATCGACTTTCACCGTCGTGCGCCAGCAGAACGAAGCACTCGAACTCACGCGAGTGCCGGTTCAGTTCAATCGCGTCGCCCCGGGCCAATCGCTGCTCGCCGCGAAGGCACAGTGACCGGGGCGCCGATCGAACGGCGATTCCGCGCGTTTGCCTGTCAGCTGCCCGGCATCGAGTGGGCATTCGGGAAGAACATGTCCTTCCACGACGCAGGCTTGACCTTGATGGTGCCGGCCTTGTACATGAAGTCGACCATCTGCATGACGTTCTTCGGGACCAGCGAATATTCGATGGTCGGATCGTTGAGAAATTTCACCATGTCGTCGATCGGTGTCTTGTCGTTGGTTGCCTTGATGTAGATCTCGGCCGCGGCGCGCTTGTCGCGATTGATGAAATCGGTCGCCTCCTGCAGCGCTGCCATGACCGCGGCGTAGGCCTTGGGATTGTCCTGCACGAACTTGGCGTTGGTGGCGACCACGTTGAAAGAAATCGGGCCGCCAAGAATTTCGGTCGAGTTGATCAACTTGTGGATACCCGGCTTCTCCAGTTCCTTCTGGATGAACGGCGGCGAAGTGAAATGACTGTTGATTTCGCCGGCGCCGGACAGTAGCGCCGCCATGCCGTCAGGATGCGTCATCGAGACGGTAAACGGGTCGAGCCGCAGCGCATTGGCGTCGCCGAATTCCTTTGCCGCCCACATCTGCAGCAGGATTGCCTGCATCGATACCTTTACCGCGGGCAGGGCAATCTTGTCCTTGTCGGTGAAGTCGCGGATACCCTTGATGGCGGGGCTGCGAGTGTTGATCTGCAGCGGCAGGAAATTGAAGCCCGATGCGGCCTTCACCTGGCCGTTGGTCTTGGCCCAGATGATGGCGATGCCCGGAATGCCGAGGCACACGAAATCGACGCTTCCCGACAACAGCGCGTCGTTCATGACATCGCTCGAACGGAATGTCGCCCAGGTCACCTTTACGTCGCCAAGACCCTGCGCCTTGGCCTGCTTCTCGACCATTTTCTGGTCTTCCATGACCATCATCTGCAGATAGCCGAGCCCGTACTGCTTGGCGATGCGGATTTCGGTCGGTTCTGCGAAAGCGGCACCGCTGAATAACGACAGCGTGGCAACGGCGATCAGCGCAAGCGAGGCAATAAGGCGATTCATGGCATTCCTCCAGGACAACTACATGTTGTTTGCGCGCTGGTAGGCGCGTCGACACGGATTCTACTGCAGCGCCGCGATGGCAGTGCGCGTAATCGCGCTGAGTGGCGATGGCGGGGGCCCTCCCGTGCGAGGGCTGGAATACGGCATGCCGGTCGCCTATGTCTGCGGACCTTGCCCTTGCCCGGGTCGCGACGCGACATGAATTTCCTCGCGGCAGTCGACAAATCGACTCTGCCGAAGAGTGGGTTTCGGCGTCGTTTCCGTCAATGCGCACGCGCCGCGACGCCCGAGCATGGGATTGCAGTGTAAAATTTGCCGGATCGATGGCATCGGGTGGCGCAAGCCATCGCGGCGAGCGTGGCGCGCTGAGTGACTACCCGTCCACGCGATCCTTTCTACAGGGACCCAGCCACGTGCAACTATCTGTTCGCCATTTCGCCGACGTCGTCGTGGCACTCCCAGCAGGGCGCATCGATCACGCCGCGGCGGGGTTGCTCGAGGCCCAACTGATGCCCGTCCTGGAACGTTCGGCGGCCGATCATCTTGCGGCCGTGCTCGACTTCGCCAACGTTGAGTACATCAGCAGCGTTGGGTTGCGGGTGCTGATGATCGCGGCAAAATCGATGCGCGCGCGCGACCGGCTGATCGCCATCGCGGCGCTGCAACCGTTGGTCGCGGAGATTTTCGCGATCAGCCGCTTCGACAAGGTGCTCACGGTCTATCCCTCGGTGCGCGCCGCGCTCGAAGCGTTGTCGCCGACGGCGCTGGCGGCGTTCGACCGGACGCCGGCGCCCGGCGCCGCATGAGGCGTATTCGCTTCTGGGGCACGCGCGGTTCGCTCCCGGTTGCGCTCACCGCCGCCGATGTCCGCGACAAGCTGATGCGCGTGCTGCAGTCCGCCTCCGGACGAAGCTTCGCTTCGGAGCGCGAGATCGAAGATTTCCTCGACCGGCAGGAATTCGCCGTGGCCGGCACCTACGGCGGGCACTCCTCGTGCGTCGAGATCGAAACGGGAGGCGATGAATATGTCTTGTGCGATCTGGGCAGCGGCGCCCGCGCCTTCGCCCAGTCGGCGATCGCTCGTCACGGACCGGCGGCGCCGCAGACCTATCACATCCTGGTCTCGCATGTGCACTGGGATCACATCATGGGCCTGCCGTTTTTCAGCCCCGCGTACATCCCCGGCAACCGCATCCGCATCTACGGGGGCCACGCCGAACTCGAAATGGCGCTGCGCCGCCAGCAGGACCGGCCATCGTTTCCAGTCGATTTCCGCGCCTTCAAGGCCGACATCGAATTCGTTCACCTCGCGCCCGGCCGCGACTGCACCATCGCCGGCATGCGGGTCAGCACCAAGCTGCAGCATCACGCGGGCGATTCCTATGGCTACCGGTTCGAGGCTGACGGCCGCGCGGTCGTCTATTCGACCGATTCAGAGCACAAGCTCGCCGATCCGGGCGAGACCGAGAGCTTCGTCGAGTTCTTTCGTGATGCCGACTTAGTAATCTTCGACGCGATGTATTCGCTCGCCGACGCGATTTCGGTGCGCGCCGATTGGGGACACTCGAGCAATATCGTCGGCGTCGAGCTCTGCCAGCTGGCGCAGGCAAAGCACCTCTGCCTGTTCCACCACGAGCCGGCGGTGGACGACGAAGCGATTTCGCGTCTGCTTGCCGAAGCGCGGCGCCTCGAGGAAATTACGCGAACTGGCGCGCCGCTGCGCGTCACCGCCGCGTACGACGGCATGGACATCGCCCTTTGAACGAGGCGTGACCGTGGGCACGACTCCGGCGACGGGTGGGTCCGTACCGCGTCGCGTTTATCTCGTTGCCACCGCCATCCTGGTCGCGTTTACGGGACTGATATGGGTGGAGCCGCCCTGGCACGAACCGCTGCAGGCCGCCTGGTTCGACACTTACCAGATAATTTCACCGCGCAGCATCGTCCAGACGCCCGCAATCGTGGTCGAGATCGACGACAAGAGCGTCAAAGCGCTCGGGCAATGGCCATGGCCGCGCACGCAGCTTGCCGATCTGATCGATGCTATAGCGCGGCAGCGTCCGGCGGCCATCGGCGTCGATATCCTGATGTCGGAGATCGATCCATTGTCACCGGAGCGACTGATGGAGCGGGCACGCAAGCTGGCGCCGGCGCTCGCCAGCGAACTCGCGACACAGCCGTCCAACGATAGCGAGCTCGCGCGTGCCCTTGCCACCGCGCCGTCGGTGGTTGCGATCGTGGGAACCCAGGAGTCGACGCGACGGCCGTTGCGCGCGGCGCCGTTCAGCATAGCCGACCTGGCTGGAAAACCGGCCGCGGCGACCGACGAGGTCGTGGCTCTGTCGCGGTTCGCGGACGTTCTGACCAGCAGAGACGAGATCGACGGCGCTGCCAAGGGTCACGGATTGATTTCCGTCGAACCGGCTGGCGGTGTCATACGCAGTATTCCGCTGGTGGGCAACATCCACGGCACACTGGTACCCGCGCTGTCGATTGAAATGCTGCGCGTCGCCAAGAACGTGTCGCAGCTGCGCTTGCTCGCGTCGGGAACGACTGCCCGAGGCATCGAGATCGGCGACTACCGCGTCCCCATCGCCGCCGACGGCTCGGTGCGCATCTACTACTCCCGGTTCAGTCCACTGCGCGTCGTTTCCGCGGTCGACGTCCTTGCAGGGCGTATCGATGCCGACCACCTGCAAAGCAAGCTGGTACTGATCGGCGTCAGCGTGCTGGGCTTGCAGGAGTTGCAAAACACCTCGTTAGGCGAACGCATGCCCGGCGTTGAAATTCATGCGCAGTTGCTCGAAAACCTGTTCGACAACACCCTGTTGAGCCGGCCGACCTGGGGTCGGGCGCTCGAATCGGCGACTTTCATTCTGCTCGGCGCGCTGCTGATATACGCGACGCCGCGCTGGAGGCCGCGCAATTCGGCATTGCTTGCACTCGGCTGCCTGGCGCTGATGGCCGGCCTCGGCTTCCTGGTGTTCCGCACCGAGCACCTGTTGCTCGACGCGGCCGTCCCCGGCCTGGCCCTGACCACGCTGTTCGCGGTGCTGCTGCTGCTCACGCTGGCAGAATCTACCCGCCAGCGAAAATCCCTCGAGCATGTCGTGCAGGAGCAGCGCGAGCACAGTGCGCGCATGGCCGGTGAGCTCGAGGCCGCGCAGCGCATCCAGATCGCCTCGTTGCCCGACACGAGCACGCTGCAGGGCGACCCGCGTGTCGAGCTTGCCGCGGTCATGGTTCCGGCGCGTGAGGTTGGCGGCGACCTTTATGATTTTTTTCGCCTCGACGCGCGCCGCCTGTTCATTCTAGTCGGCGACGTCGCCGGCAAGGGGCTTTCGGCGAGCATTTTCATGGCGGTCAGCAAAGCCTTGTACAAGAGCGCCATGTTGCGCGATTTGTCTGCCGACATCGGCGAGATCATGTCCGCAGCCAATGGCGAAATCTCCCGCGACAACCCGGAAATGCTGTTCGTGACGGTCTTCGCCGGCATTCTCGACCTGGAGTCCGGCGACCTCGACTATTGCAATGCAGGGCACGAGAATCCGTTTCTGGTCGAGCGCGGGCACGCTTCGGTCAGGCGCCTCGAAGACGGCGGCGGGCCGCCACTGTGCACCGTCGACGGCTTTGCGTACCGCGGCGCGTCCGAGCGCCTGCATCCGGGCGAGTTGCTGTGTGTGGTGACCGACGGCGTTACCGAGGCGCGCAGCGTGCAGGGCGCGATGTACGGCGACGCGCGACTGCGCGCAACGCTGCTTCGCGCGGCGGGGACGACGGCTGCTATAGACAAGGTGCTGGCGGCGGTGCGCACCGAACTGACTGCATTTGCCGCGGGCGCCGAAGCGGCGGACGACTACACGCTGTTTCTACTGCGCTGGCATGGCACCCGCGCGTTGGACAAGGCTGCATGACCACTCTTCGAGCGATCGATCCAGCCGGCCGTCCTACCGTGCGAAAGTCAGCGCACGACGATCTCGACCCGTCGGTTGCGTGGCTCGGCGACGCCGGCTGGGGCCGGCACGAGGGGTTCGCGGCTGCCTCGCCCGTAGGCGACGATGTTTTCCGGCGCGATGCCGCGGCGGATCAGGTCCGAGCGGACCGTCTCGGCGCGCTGACGGGCCAGATTGTCGTTGAACGTGGCGCTGCCGACGCTGTCGGTGTGACCGACGACCACGATGTCCGGCACCGGATACTTTGCAATCGCGGTGAACACCCCGTCGATGAGCTGTTTGGACTCGTCGTTGAACTCGTCCTTGCCTTCGATGAAGTAGAGCGTGAACGACTGCAGCCGCAGCGGCTGCGCGGCGAGCGCGGGGCCGAATGCCGCCGTGACTTCCTCGGCGTTCGACTGATACGTGCGCGATCCGAATGCGTTTTGCCGCGTCGCCGCGTAAGGCTTGTCGAGCACGGTCTTCTGGTCGCCCCGCGTGACGATGACCGCGGTGTCGCGGCCACCCTTCTCTGGCAACAGCACCACGTTGCTCGGGTTATAGGCGCAGGCGCCGAGACAGCACGCCAGCGTCGCAAGCGCGAGCGCGCGTCGGACAGGGCCGGGCAACGCAGGCACGCTAGTTTCCGGCGCTCACCACGAACTCGGTTCCGCGTACCCCGAGGATGGTCGCGGGAGTGCGCACGGTCATGGCATCGGGCGACTGCTTGGCGATGCGACCCGACACCACCGACAGCGACCCCTTCTGCAGCGACGCGTCGAATTTGCCCTGCTGCGTGGTTGCGTCGAATTCATAACGGTCGAGGGAAAGAATGCTGTTGGGCCCAGCGGAGAGCAGCGAATTGTCGGTCATCGTGACACCCACCGAACCATCGTCGCCCGTATTCAAGATATCCGACGCTTGCAAACGGGTGCCGACAGCGGCAGGGAGCGTCTGGCGATCGCGTTCGATGGTCACCTGGCCCTTGGACACCTTGATCTGGCCGATTTCAGCGGCGAGCGCGGGCGATGCAAGCGCGACGATGGCGACAATAAAAACCAGGACTGGGCGGGCGCGAGCTGGATGCATGGTGACTCCGGAAATTGGAAGGGTGAACGGGTCCATGGAACACCGGATCGCCGGGCACGTCAAATTGCCGTCACCGCGCCCGCGGTGTTGCGCCCGAGTTTAACCGAATGCCGCAACCCGACGTCAATGACGGCCCCGATGAGCGCCTGTTCAAGGCGCAACTCGGGCTGCTGCCCGAGACCGCGGCGTTCATCGACGCGTTTTGCCGACGTCATGGCGTCGGTCTGCCGGTTGCCTTGCGCATTACTTTGGTGGTCGAGGAACTGTTCACCAACACCGTCGAGCACGGTTACCATGGCGATAGCGAGGCACTGATCCGGGTGGCGCTGGGCATCGACGGCGACGCGGTTGCGCTTTTGTATGAAGATCGCGCGCCTGCGCACGATCCGCTATCCCTGTTTCCGGAAACTGCTGTGGACCCCGACGCGACACTCGGATCGCGACCGGTCGGCGGGCTGGGCATGGTCCTGGTCACCCAGCTCGCCCGCGCCGCCCGTTATGCGCGAGAAGATGACTGCAATCGCCTGTGGCTGAAACTGTCGCATGCGCGCCAGCCGCGATGATCACGTGGTGCGTTGTCGACTGATCCTATGAAGGATGCTAGCAATGACTGAGTCACCCAATGCAGCACTGGAAGGAGGCTGCACTTGCAGTGCGGTGCGCTATCGTCTGACCAGCGCGCCGATTTTCGTGCACTGCTGTCATTGCCACTGGTGCCAGCGCGAAACCGGCGCGGCATTTGCGCTCAATGCGGTGATAGAGTCCGAGCGCGTGCTGTTGCTTCGGGGAGAACCGCGCGTCGTCGACACGCCCTCGAACAGCGGCAAGGGCCAGAAGATCGCGCGCTGTCCCGTCTGCAGCATTGCCCTGTGGAGCAACTACGCGGGTGCCGGAGACCAGGTCCGCTTCGTGCGGGTGGGCACGCTCGATGCTCCCGATGCGTTGCCGCCGGACATCCACATTTTCACGGCATCGAAGCAATCCTGGGTCGTGCTGCCCGAAGGCAAGCCGGCGGTTGCCGAGTACTACGATCGCCAGCAGTACTGGCCGCAAGCGAGCCTCGAGCGCCGCACCGCGATGCTGGAGCGGCAGGGCCGAAACAAGTAGCGAAACGTCGGTTGACGACCATCGGCACCGCCCCCCGCCGGTTGTGTCGCGCCGACCTGCCGCTCGACACGGCGACGCTGGCGCGATACCTGATCGGCAAGTCGCTGGTGCACGACCAGCCCGAGGGATCGCTCGGCGGCAGGATCGTCGAAACCGAGGCCTATGTCTGCGGCGACGCCGCCTGCCATGCGTTTCGTGGCAGCACTCCCCGCAACCGGTCGCTGTTCCTGCCGCGCGGCCATGCTTACGTCTATTTCGTCTATGGCTGCTGGTTCGCGCTCAATGTCAGTGGCGAGCGCGCCGGAATCGGCGCCGGCGTGCTGCTGCGCGCCTGCGAGCCCCTGTGGGGCATCGCTGCAATGGCGCGTCTTCGGGGCACGACGCGTCCGCTCGATCTTGCGCGCGGCCCGGGCCGGCTCGCCACGGCGCTCGACGTCGACCGCCGCCTCGACGGCGTCGACCTGTGCGGTGGAGGTGCGCTCTGGCTCGGCGGCCCCGTTCGACGCACCGGGCCCATCGGCGTGAGCGTGCGTATCGGCCTGTCCCTCGAAGTCGAACGTAAGTTAAGGTACTTCGAGCGAGACAATGCGTTTGTAAGCGGTCCCAAGCGGCTGCGAACCTGAGCCCGATTCGACTGTCAGACCGCACGAACCACCGCTGGCGGAGGTGTGCCGGGCCCGCTACACTGGGCCGCGTCGCTGTACGCGGCAGGACGCCCGGATCGCTCGAGGAAGCCCATGGCAGCCGAAGTCGCAGTCAACGCGCCACCCAGGTCTCTGACCACAGGCAAGCTGTACTACCGCCACACGCTTGCGGTGCGAGTCATGCACTGGATCAACGTCATCGCCCTTACCGTGCTGCTGATGAGCGGGCTCAACATCTTCAACGCGCATCCGAGCCTGAACTGGGGCAAGTCGTCGTACACCGGCGCACCGGCGGTGCTGGAGATCGGCGCGATCGAGGACGCAGCCGGCAACTCGATCGGCATCACCCGCGTCTTTGGGCATCAGTTCGTAACGACCGGCTTCCTCGGCGTGTCCGCCAATCGCGGCGGAGAGCTCGCCGAGCGCGCCTTTCCGTGGTGGTTGACGATTCCCGACAACCAGTGGCTGGCGATGGCGCGGCGCTGGCACCTGTTCTTCGCCTGGCTCTTCGTCATCAACGGCTTATGCTATGTCGGATATTCGCTGCTCAGCCGCCATCTCGCGCGCGACCTCGCACCGACCCAGCCCGAACTGCGCGACATTGGGCAGTCGATCGTCGATCACGTGAAGTTCAAGCATCCCACCGGCGAAGCGGCCAAGCGCTACAACGTGCTGCAGAAGCTGGCGTACCTGGCGGTCATTTTCGTACTGCTGCCGCTGATCATCTTGATGGGCTTTGCGATGTCACCGTCGCTCGACGCGCTGTGGCCAGGCTGGATCGACGTCGTTGGCGGCAGGCAATCCGCGCGCACGATCCATTTCGTCGTCGCCTGGCTGCTGGTCGCGTTCGTGCTCGTCCATGTTTTCGAGGTCATCGTCAGCGGCTTCTGGAACCACATGCGCTCCATGCTCACCGGACGCTATCGCATCGACACGCAGGCGCGCCATGAAGTACGCCCCTGACCTCCCGCGACGCCGGTTTTTCCGGCAGACCGCCGGCGCGGCCGCGGCGCTGCTGTTGGCGGGCTGCGAAAAGCTCTCGCACAGCGAATGGTTTCCGAAGCTGCTCGCCAGCGGCGAGCGCCTCAATTGGAAAGTGCAGGGTGCGCTCGGCGGTCGCCACTCGATGGCACAGGAGTTCACGGAGGCGGACTTGTCGCCGCAATTCCGCAGCAATGGCACGTCGGTTCCCGACAGCGCGGCCTACAAGGCGCTGGTTACCAATGGCTTCGCCAGCTATCAACTGACCGTCGACGGCTTGGTCGGCCGGCCGACGACGTTTTCGCTGGCGGAACTGAAATCGCTGCCCAGCCGCACCCAGATCACGCGACACGATTGCGTCGAAGGCTGGAGCGCCATCGGCAAGTGGAAGGGGGCGAAGCTGGCGGCGCTGCTGGACATGGTGCAGCCCAAGCCGGAGGCGCGGTTCGTCGTTTTTCATTGCGCCGACCCGATGGAGGCCAACGGCAGCAGTCCGTATTACGAGAGCATCGACATGGACGATGCCTACCACGCGCAGACCATCCTGGCGTACGAGCTCAACGACAAGACGCTGCCGGTGCAAAATGGCGCGCCGCTGCGCTTGCGGGTGGAGCGTCAGCTTGGCTACAAGCATGCGAAGTACGTCATGCGTATCGAGCTTGTTGAAAGCTTCTCCAAGATCGCCGGAGGCAACGGCGGCTACTGGGAAGACAACGGCTACGAATGGTATGCCGGCATCTAAGGTGATGACCGGGTAGCTACTGGTACTCGCAGCGTGCCAGCGTTTCCCGCGCTTGAGGCCAGCGGCGCGACTGCCTTGGCTACCTGAGCGAGTTGCGCCCTCAGGAATGAAGCTCTTTCAATGTCACGCGGTGCTCCCGCTCGTCGGCCACGAGGAAGTGCATGTCGTGACCCATTACGCGGTCATTGCCCACACGTGGCAAGAGGCGCGCGCTCGCGTGGTCGAGGCCGAACCTGCCGCGGAATTCGTCAGCGTGCCGTGCGCAGTCAGCGACGTGCACGCGACTGGCACAACGTCGATCAGCGCGCGCGAACTCGAGGACTTGCGCTCGGCATGTGCGTGGAACGAAACCGAAGCCATCAACGAGTTCGGAACTTCGTCACGCATGGTCAAGATCCGAGGGTAAACGGCAAGACGCCGCCCCTGCGCCGCCATTGACGACGCGCGGGCCGGCTGCCCACGTTGACGCCACGGGGCGGGGACCGCCAAACTGCGCCCTTGCCGCCAGCGCCCGGAGGCGCTCGATGCCCAGCGCATCATGAAAACTCGATGACAAACGCTAGTGACAATGTCCCTCCGGCGGGGAGCGCGGACGCGTGCTGCCGTTTCGATCGCTTTTACCGATATCCAGAGCTCACCGCCATCCTCGAGCGGTTCGCGGCCGACTACCCGAACCTGGTGTCGCTGGAGTCGATCGGCAACAGCCACGAGGGCCGCGAGATATGGCTGCTCACGGTAACCAGCTCGGCAACCGGCGCCGCCTCGGAGAAGCCGGCATTCTGGGTCGAAGGCAGTGTCCATGCGACCGAACTCGCCGCGTCGGTGGCGGCGATGTACTTCCTCCATCACCTGGTTACGCACTACGGCAAGGATGCGGAGGTGACGCGCGTGCTGGATACGCGGGCGTTCTACATCTGCCCGCGCGTGAATCCGGATGGCTCGGAATGGGCGCTGTCCGAGAAGCCCAGGTTCATCCGCTCCAGCACCCGACCCTATCCGCACGACGAGGACGCGATCGAAGGCTTGACCATCGAGGACATCGATGGCGACGGACGTATCCTGCAGATGCGCATTCCCGACGCCAACGGCGTGTGGAAATCGCATCCTCAGGAACCACGGTTGATGGTGCGGCGCGAGCCGACCGAGGTCGGTGGGGCGTATTACCGCATCGTTCCGGAAGGCACCGTCGAGGCCTACGATGGTTTCACCTTAAACATAAAGAAGAGCAAGCATGCACTTGATCTAAATAGGAATTATCCCGCTCATTGGCGGCAGGAATTCGAACAGGCCGGAGCCGGACCATACCCGACGTCCGAGCCGGAAGTGCGGGCCCAGGTGGCATTCCAGTCCGCCCACGCCAACATCTGCGGCGGCGTCAGTTTCCACACCTGGAGCGGGGTACTATTGCGACCCTTCGACCATTCATCCGACAGCGACATGCCAGCCGAAGATCTGTGGGCCTATCAGAAGATCGGCGCGAAGGGCACCGACATCACGGGCTATCCGGCAATCTCGGTGTTTCACGAGTTTCGGTATCACCCCAAACAGGTCATTGGCGGCACTTCGGATTGGCTCTACGACCACCTGGGCGCGTTCTCGTGGGTGGTCGAGATCTGGAGCCCCATGCGCGAAGCGGGCATCGACAAGTACCTCTATATCGACTGGTTCCGCGACCATCCCATCGACGACGATCTCAAGCTGTTCCGCTGGAGCGAGGAAAAGGCGGATGGCATCGCCCACGTCGACTGGCGGGCCTTCGACCATCCGCAGCTGGGCAAGGTCGAGATCGGCGGCTGGAACCGGCTGCACGCGTTCAGCAATCCGCCGCCCCAGTTCCTCGAGCGCGAGGTCGCCCGATTTCCGCAATGGCTGATCTGGCAGGCGTTGCTGTCGCCGAAGCTCGAGCTGGTAGCCGCGGACGCGCAAGCCCTTGGCGGCGACACCTGGCGCGTGCGGCTGGTGGTGCAGAACACCGGCTGGCTGCCCAGTTACGTGAGCAAACGCGCGCTCGAGCGCAAGGTCGTGCGCGGGCTCATCGCCGAAATCGCGTTGCCGATGGGTGCCGACCTCGTCAGCGGCAAGCTTCGCGATGACGTGGGCCAGCTCGAGGGCAAGGCCTACAAGCACACCGGCGTCTCGTATTGGCCGGACTACCATGTAACCGACGACCGTGCGAAGATTGAGTGGATAGTGAGGGGGAGGGCGGGGGACAGCGTCGCCTTGACCGCCCGACACGAGCGCGCCGGCACGGTGCGCGTAGAAGTCAGACTCGGCTGAGGTTTGAGATGGCGAAAATTCTGGGGCTCGGTGGATTCTTTTTCAAGTCGCCTGATCCCGAGCGCCTGTTGGCCTGGTATGCGCAGTGGCTCGGTGTCGGCGATGGAAAAACGTCGATCGAGTTCCAGCCTTCCGCCATGCCGCCCAATGGTTTTGCCGTGTTCAGCCCCTTTCCCGCCAACACCGACTACTTCGCGCCGTCGCATCGCGAATTCATGTTCAACCTGATCGTCGACGACCTCGACGGTGCGCTGGGGCAGGTGCACCTCGGTGGTGGACAGGTGGTCGGCGAAATAGAGGAGCACGAATATGGTCGCTTCGGCTGGTTCATCGATCCCGACGGCAACAAAGTCGAGCTTTGGCAACCCCCGTTACCTGGCCGGGTCGGACGTCCCTGAAATGACAAACATGCGTTCGAGTGCGCACGCGATCACCGCGGTCCTGATGGGTTGCGCGCTGCTGGTCGCGTGCTCGACGCAACCATACGCGCCGCAAAAGACGGGGCTCAATCGCATCGATCACATCGTTGTGATCTATGCGGAGAACCGCAGCTTCGACAATCTCTATGGGCTCTTCCCCGGCGCCAACGGCATCGCCGCGGCGACGCCGCAGCAGTACACGCAAGTCGACAACGACGGCAAGCCGCTGTCGGTGCTGCCTCCGGTGTGGAAGGGCAAGGACCCCGATCCGGCATTTACGACGACGCTGCCCAATCGGCCATTTCGCATCGACGGCCCGCCGATCAACATGCCGTTGACCAAGGCGACGCGCGACCTGGTGCACAAGTTCTACCAGAACCAGGAGCAAATCGATGGCGGTACGCTCGATCGCTACGCGGCCGTGTCCGACGCTGGCGGGCTGGTCATGGGCTACTACGACGGCATGCTGTTGCCGCTATGGAAGTGGGCGCAGGACTACACGCTCGCCGACAATTTCTTCATGGGCGCTTTCGGCGGTTCGTACCTGAATCATTTCTACCTGATCTGCGCCTGCGTGCCGGACGACCGCAACGCGCCGGCGAATCTGCGCGCGGTGCTCGACGAGCGCGGGTTTCTGAAGCGCGCGCCGAACTCGCCCGCATCCGCGCTGCAGGGGGCACCTATTTTTGTGCTCGACGGCGAAGTCACACCCGACGGCTGGTCGGTGAACACGACGCAGCCGCCGTATCAGCCGTCGCGAGTTCCGCCCGCCGCCGGCGGCGATCCGGCGCTGGCCGATCCGACCAAGCACACGCTACCACCGCAGCGCACGAAAACCATCGGCGACACGCTGTCAGCGAAAGGCGTTTCGTGGGCATGGTACGCAGGCGCCTGGGACGCGGCGGTCGTCGACGGCATGCAGCCGGCCGACGTCAAGCGCAAGACGATTGCCAGCAGCGCAAATGGTGGGCCGTATTTCGTGACGCATCATCAGCCCTTCAACTACTTCGCCCGGTTTGCGCCGGGTACCACCGACCGCGCCCTGCACCTCAAGGACTATCGCGAACTGGCCTCGGGAATCGAGAATGGCAACCTGCCGCAGGTCGCGTTCTACAAGCCGCAAGGCGTGCTCAACGAGCACCCCGGCTACACCGACGTGATGGCGGGGGACCTGCACATCGCGGCGCTGATCGAGAAGATCAAAGGCAGCCCGTTGTGGTCGTCGACCGCGATCATCGTCACCTACGACGAGAACGGCGGCTTCTGGGACCACGTCAGTCCGCCCAAGGTCGATCGCTGGGGCCCGGGTACGCGCATCCCGACGTTGATCATTTCGCCGTACGCCAAGCGCGGTTACGTGGACCACACGGCCTACGATACGACGTCGATCATCAAGTTCATCACCCGCCGTTTCGGCCTGGAACCGCTGCCGGGCGTGCGCGCGCAAATGGGCGACTTGACCGGCGCATTCGACCTGGGGCCATGATCCACGACCGGCCCCGCGCCTGACTAGCGCGCGTCGCTGTCGACCCGAAACGGCGCTCGCTCGCCGCTGCTGGCCTGCTCGATCATGCGCAGATACGCGGCTTCCAGCGCGCGTGTCGTGGCTGCGGTATCGAAGAGCGCGCTCGCGCGGCCCGTGGAGGCGAGGTGCAGGCGACAGTGCGCCAGTGTGCCCTCGGCATTGGCCAGCGCCAGGGCGCGTCCGACGTAGCCATCGACGTCGGGCGCGATCAATTCCGGCAACCCCACCGCCGTGAGCAGGCTGGCCGCAACGCGCCCGGCGAAGGTATCGCCAAGGAACGTCAGCACCGGACACCCCGCCCAGAGGCTGTCGCTGGCGGTGGTGTGGGCGTTGTACGGCCAGCTGTCGAGAAACAGATCGGCACGGCGATAGAGCCCGAGGTATTCCGCGTTTGACCGACGCGCGGCGAATACCAGGCGCCTGCTGTCGATGCCCCGGGCCGCTGCCTCGCGCGAGAGATTCGCTTCCAGCGTACTTCTGTCGGCGCTCGCGTTGCCGCCGAGCAGCCAGAGCACACCTTGCGGCACGCCGGCGAGGATGCGCGCCCACGCGTCGAATACTTCCGGATTGAGTTTGTACGCCTGGTTGAAGCAGCAGAAAACGAATGCGTCGTCCGGCAAGCCGAGCTGGGCTCGCGTGGGCGGATCGGCGATTGCTCGCTGGCGGTCGTTGATCTGGTAGCACGCCGGAAGCTGCACCAGCGTTTCCGCGTAGTCGGCCGCGTGCTCGAACGGGGTCACGATCGCGTCGCCGATCAGATAGTCGATGAACGCCGCGCCCATCGTTCCCGGAAATCCCAGGTAATTCACTTGGATCGGCGCCGGGCGTAGCGCGAGCACGGCGGTGGTCGCGCCGTGGGTGTGCCCCTTCAGGTCGATGAGCACGTCGATGTTGTCGGCGGCGATCTGCTCGGCAAGACGGCCGGCATCCCAGCCGTGCGCGTCGACGAAGCGGTCGAAGCCAGCGACCAGGCGCGCCCGCATCGCACTGGCGTCGTCCGTGCCGGTGGAATACGCGGTGACGTGGAAGCGGCGCCGGTCGTGCTGCTCGAACAGGCCTGCCGCGAGCACGGCGGTGGCATGCTGACAATAGTCGGCGGACAGGTACGCGATGCGCACCGGATCGCCGGTCGGGCGACGCGGAGCTTCGGCGAGGGCGGGGAAAGAACGACTCCAGGTTTCGGCGCAGCGGCGTTGCTGTGCCCGCGTCGACGGGTCGCTTTGCAGCGAAAAAGGCGACAGATGCGACAAGCCGGCGCTGACGCCGGCTAGGAATTGCCGACGCAACGCCGGCAGTTCCTGCCAGTCCGCCAGCTGCTTGTGCAGGAACAGCAGGTCCGACAATGCGGCGCCATACCTGGGGTCGATTTGCAGCGCCCGGCGCAGCGACTGTCCGGCGACAAGCAACCGGCCCTGGCGCTCCTCGAGCCCGGCCCGCTGAAAGTGCAACGGCGCCGCGCTCGGCAAGTCGCCATTGTGCGCAAGCGCCGCCGTCAGCGTTGAGATCGCGGTGTCGAAGCGCCCCTGCGCCTCCTCGATCTGTGCCTTGAGTCCCGCTGGAGCGATCGCACCGGGCTCGGCTTGCAACGCCGCGTCGCAATATTTCAGCGCCTCGTCGAGCCGACCCTGTGCCTCGCGGCAGCACGCCAGAATGAACAAAGCATCGACGTCGCCGGCATCGATTTCCAAGGTGCGCCGGATCGCCGTTTCCGCCTCGGTAAAGCGTCCGGCGCCGAAGAACGCCGTGCCAAGGTTGTTCCAGAGCGCAGGCACGCCCGGATTGCGTCCGACGGCCTCATTGAGCGCTGCGATCGCCGCGTCCGCCTGTCCGCGCGCTTGCAATACGAGCGCAAGGTTGCACCAGGCGGGGGCCGCGTTCGGTTCGCTTTGCAGCGAGCGCTCGAGGCGCTCCTGTGCGGCATCGAGACGTCCGCTCTGATACAGCGCAACGCCGGAATAGTGCAGCGTCTCAGCGTGCGCCGGCCAGCGCTCCAGCAGCGCATCGTAGGCCGCGATCGCCTGCGCGAGCTGACCCTTGCGGTGCAGTTCGATGGCCCGCTCGAAAGCCTGTGCGGGCTGGCTCAACAGGACCGCGCGTGCGTCATATCGCGATTGTCGGCATCGACGCCGCGCTCAAGGTCCCGCGAACAGTCCGGTGCCCTGAAGCAATCCCGCGACGTCGTTGGCGTAGGCGGGCGCGTCCTTGCGCAGCGACGCCGGGTCATAGGTGGGCGAGTTGAAAGTCCAGACCGGACGCGCAGTACGCACGTCGAAGAGCGTGGTGTAGATCGTTGCGACCCGAACGCTTTCGGTGACCACCAGCGGGTTGTACGGCTGGTACCAGCCGGCATACACGCCTGGCGCACCCTCCACCATGACCCCGGATGCGAGGCCGACTTGCGACTCGGTGGAAAATCCGGACGGGCGCACGAGGAGCACAGCATCCGCTCCAGACTTTGCCACCGCGGCGCGCATCGTTGCCTGGTCGGGTGGGCGGTCGGTCGCTACGTACTGCCAGCCGGGAACTGCTAAGATTTGGGCGCCCTGCAAGGTGGACACCAGCAGGTTCTCGAAGCCGCGCTGGTCGCTGAGATCCTGCGCGCTCAGCCCGACAACGAAGACCTTGCGAAATGGCGGCCCCTTGAAATCGGGATCGCGCCAGGTGGTGACTGGATTGTAGTTGGGTGACGACGCACAACCGGCGATTGACAACGCAACGGCGGCGAACAGCAACGCACGACGTGCCTGATTCGGCATTTGGGTTCCCTGGGTAGAGTGATCTTGGGCAACGAAGCCCCGACATTCTATTTGATTTTGTCGCGATGCCCGGATGACTCAACGGTCACCGTTGACGGGCACGCGAATGCCGGGGTACCGTTTCGACCCGCCGGCAACGTCATCCTAGCTCAGTGAAAATCACCGACCTCAAGACCCACGTTCTCTCCACCGCGCTCGACGAGCCCTTCGCTTTCTCGATGGGCGTGGTGCAGAGGCGCAGCACCATGATCGTCGAGATCATGACCGACGACGGCGTCACCGGCTGGGGCGAATCGCTCTGCCACGGCCTGCAGCCGCCGGAGATCGCCGCCACTATCGTGCAGGCCGCGCTCAAGCCGATCGTCATTGGCCAGGATCCGTTCGACGTCGACGTGCTGTGGGAGCGCATGTACAACCTGACGCGGCCGTACGGCCAGAAGGGCGCCGTGCCGAATGCGATCAGCGCGGTCGACATCGCCATCTGGGACTGCATGGGGCGCGCGCTTGGCAAACCGCTGCACAAGCTGCTCGGCGGCGCCTATCGCAGCGAAGTGCAGCCGTATGCGACGGGCTTCTATCGCGTCGAAGGCAAGTCCTATCCCGCCGATGCCATCGTCGAAGCCAAGCGCCACCTGGCCAACGGCTTCACCGCGATGAAGTTGAAGACGGGCTTCGGCGTCGAGGAGGACATCGACTACATCATGGGCGTGCGCAACGGCATCGGCTCGGGCCCGAAGTTGATGGTCGACGCCAATCACGCCTACAACGTCAGCTCGGCGCGACGCATCCTGAAAGCGATCGAACCGTTCGACATCCATTGGTTCGAGGAGCCGATCTCGCCCGAAGACATCGATGGATACCGCGAACTCAAGACGCTTACCAGCATCTACCTCGCGGCCGGCGAAAACGAGTTCACCAAGATCGGATTTCGCGACTGGATCGCGCGGCGGGCGGTGGACATCCTGCAACCGGATCTCTGCTCGGCCGGCGGGTTCACCGAGTGCCGAAAGATTCTCGCCCTGGCGCAGGCGTGGCACATGCCGGTGGTGCCGCATGTGTGGGCTTCCGGGATAGGCCTTGCCGCCGCGTTGCAGTTCATCGCCACGATTCCGCCTGCGCCGCTGGCATTGAAGCCGATCGAGCCGATGCTCGAGTACGACCAGTCGGCGCATCCGTTCCGGCAGGACCTGATCTTCCACGCCATCAAGATGGAGCATGGCAAGGTCCGGATTCCGAACGGATCCGGACTCGGCGTGGAGATCAATCGCGACGTCATCGATCGCTACAGACAGAATTCCTGAGGGAGCCACGTGCAATTTGAACCGGAGCGGCACGAGCCGCTGAACAAGGGCGCGGGCCTGTGTCACGGCACGGCTGGCAACGGTTATGCATTGCTCAAGTTCTATCGGCGAACTGGCGATGCGATCTGGCTGGAGCGAGCGCGTTCCAGCACTGGGAGCTACCCGACGACCGTGGACGGCAACAGCCACTAGAGCGTCGTCGGCAGCGTCCATGGCGGCGGCCTACGCCCCCCTCAGCTTCGAGCGCCTGAAGACCGATGAGGACGCCGGCTGCCAAGACGATCGAACTCGCTGGAATGACGGTGCCAATCACGGGCATCCACTCCAGCACTAACGCGGCGAACCCCACGGCGAGTGCCAGAGCGGGGTGCTGCGAGAGGAAGTCGATCAGGCGTGCCGTTGGCGCGCAGGTGCCTTTGTATCCATCGCCTGAAACACCAGCAGCAAGGCGTGCTGGTTCGACGCGTAGAGCAGGCGTTGCTGGTTGCTCAGCTGCTCAGCCTGGTCCTGCAGCACCATTCGTGGCCCAAAGGCCGAGGTCAATCTCGTCGCCCTCGCGGAGTCTGAATGCAGTGACGTCGATTTTCATGAGGTTTCCTTTCTAGAGCGCCGGTTAGCTAGTCGCGCCAATACGCTGAGCGGTACGATTGTCAGCGCCTAATGCCATGGTCGGGTCTTGGACTCGAGTACAAACGGACGTCGATAGGCGGGGAAAGTCCGACAGGGCCACTTTTCTCCGACAGTGTCAATTTCGCCTCTCCAAAATATCATTTCAGCACACTCATAGAGCAACACCGCAATGCGTATAATGTATATTATGTAAACTACTAATATCACTCTAAATGGCCGAAGGGAGCGACCCAACCTGCCCCGAAGGGCTACCGGGTCGGCTACCTCTGGAAGAAGTCTGCGCCGGCAAATCTGTGACAGTGAATCGAAGTACAACGCATCGTGACGCTGACAAACGACCACAAACGAAGGTCGAGCTTGTAATCAACCTCAAGACCGCCAAGGTACTCGGCCTAACGATCCCGCAGTCGCTGCTGCTGCGCGCCGACGAGGTGATTCAATGGTAGACCAGTCGGTGATAAACTTATTTGTCGCTGGGCGCGTCTTCGATTCCAGACCTTGGTCAGCTTAGTACCACGAGGGTAAATTTCAGCGACCCCGTCAACGAGTCATTTGAAGGTGCCAGCATCTTGTGCAGATCAACTCTTGTTGCGCTGCTTTTGGCCGCAGTTGTCGCGGGCTCCGCGAACGGTCAAACGACGTCAGCCTCGCAAGCGGCAGGGCGAATGGTAGTCGCGGCGACTAAATTGTCCAATGTGGCGGATGCGCCGATCTATTTCAGGGCAGTGCAGATCACCATATCGCCAGGCGACAAGACCAGTATTCTTGCAGACGACGGCATCATTTATCAGGTCTCCGGGTCGACGACAGTTTCGTTTGGCGGAGAAGTCAAGGTGGTCAACGCCGGCGAGGGCCTATTCATCGCGTCCGGGCGAACTGCATCTCTGCAGGCGGGCGCAGGTGAGCGATCGATCCTTCTTCACTTCCTACTCGTCCGAGCCGCGGATCTGGATCGACTAGTAGCGACAGCGCCAGCGCTCGTCACGGAGTTATATCGCACGCAGGCACCGATTCCCGACCTTAAGCCAGGCATCAATGATCTCAATCTGACTCGTGTCACGTTCCCAGCGCACTCGCCATCCAATGTGCCACACCATCGAACGGGGGCGGCTCTCTACAACGTACTCGCGGGCGCTGGCGCAACCACAGTCGAAGGCAAGACCGAAGCCAAGGAGACGGGATCGTTTATCTATGAACCATCCACCCTCGTACATCAGTGGGGCAACCCGGGTGATCGGCCGTTCACATTCTTGGTTTTCAACATCAATCTCGAAGGCACAGCTGCGGTTGTATCTAGCGCACCGATGAAGGCGCAATAGCCGACTGTCACCCAGCGCGTCGATCAACGACCGCAACATAAGCACTCTTGCTAGCAGCGAGCCACACAGACGGTCTATATGTTGATCCTCCACTCCTTCTACCTGTCCCTTGCAACCTACCGCGTGCGCATTGCCCTTCATTTGAAGCGGGTCGCGTTCGAAGAACGCGCACATGATCTGATCAAGGGCGAGCAGGACTCGCCCGAGTTCCGGAAGCTCAATCCTGCCAGGGCGGTGCCGGCCTTGGAAGGCGGCACGCGCCAACCACTTACGCAAAGTCTGGCCATCCTAGAATGGCTGGAGGAAAGCTACCCGACCCCGCCGCTTTTGCCACCCGACGCGGAAGGTCGCGCAAGAGTGCGTTCCTTTTTCCTGCTAACTACCGCGGACACGCATCCTCTCGTGGTTCCACGCGTCCAGGCCAGGCTGGCCAAACAATTCGGATCGAATGAGGCTGCAGGGCGTGCCTGGTCTGCGCACTGGTTTCGCGAGGGTCTTGTCGCTTACGAATCGCAACTCGCGCCCGGCGTTACACGCTGCCACGGCGAGGCGCTGAGCATCGCCGATTTGGCACTGGCAAGCCATCTGATCGGAGTCTCGCGCTTTGGCGTTGACCTTACAGAATTTC
>JBDTLK010000034.1:0-25944 GCA_039934835.1 Edaphobacterium sp. (SeqCode)
CGGTCGAAGCGTTTCTGCAGGGGTGCATCGCCTTTCCTGATATCGCCACGCTTTGCGCACAGACCATGTCTATCGTCGCCACCGGACCGGTCGCATCGCTGGCCGATGCGCTCGACGCCGACCAGCACGCGCGACGGGTAGCCGGGGAGTTGCGCGATCACGCCGGCCGGCAAAGGCAGAGCGCATGATCGCGCTGACCCAGAAGATTCTCGCCTTCGTAGTCACGCTGGGCGTGCTGGTGGTGTTCCACGAGCTTGGCCACTACGTCGTCGCGCGTCTTGCCGGCGTGAAGGTGCTGCGCTTTTCGGTCGGCTTCGGCCGCATCATCTGGTCGCGCCGCTTCGGACCCGACCGCACCGAATGGGCGCTCTCGGCAGTTCCGCTCGGTGGCTACGTCAAGATGGCCGACGAGCGCGAAGGCGATGTCGCATCGGCGGATCTGCCGCGAGCGTTCAATCGCCAGAGCGTGTGGCGGCGGATCGCAATCGTCGCCGCGGGTCCGATCGCCAACCTGCTGCTGGCGGTGCTGCTCTTCGCCGGCACCTACATGGCCGGCGTTCCCGGCCAGCGCGCGTTGCTCGCGCCGCCGCCTGCCGGCACGCCCGCCGCGAGCGCTGGATTCATGGCTGGTGATCTCGTCACCGCAATCGACGACGACAACGTGCAGTCGTGGCAGGATCTGCGCTGGCGCTTGCTGAAAGCCTCGGGCAATTCCGAAGTCGCGGTGGCGGTCGAGCGTCCCGATGGTGCCCGTGCCGTGCGCAGGCTGTCGCTGGCAACGCTCGCTCCAGGCGACTGGGAGGGCAACTTCCTAGCTTCGCTCGGTTTCAAGACCGACCTTGGCGCGCCGATGGTCAACGAAGCATTGCCCGGCAAGCCGGCGGCACAGGCCGGTATCCGTGCCGGCGACGTCATCGTCGCAATCGGCAAGGATGTAATGCGCTCGCCGTCCGACGTCGCGACCATCACCAACGCGCACCCCGGCGAGCCGCTGATGTTCACCCTGCGCCGCGACGGCGCCGAGATTCGCGTCGAGCTGACGCCGGAAGCAAGCGAGCAGGGTGGTCGGCGCGTGGGCCTTGCCGGCATGCGGCTCGCCGTCGATCCGGCGCTCGCCGAGCGCTCAGCACTGACCGTGCGCTACGGTGTCGTCGATGCGCTCGTGCAAGGTGCGCGCAAGACCTGGGAACTGTCGGTGTTCACGCTCAAGATGCTCGGCCGAATCCTCACCGGCGACGCGTCACTGAAAAATATAAGCGGTCCGCTCACCATGGCCGACTACGCCGGGCAATCGGCGCAGGCGGGACTGCTCACCTTCGTCGGCTATCTGGCGCTGATCAGCATCAGCCTCGGCGTGCTCAATCTGCTGCCCGTTCCCTTACTCGATGGCGGGCACTTGATGTATTATCTCGCGGAGATTATCAAGGGCAGTCCCGTTTCCGACCGCGTGCTCGAGGTCGGCCAGCGATTCGGCATGGCCGTGCTGGCAATGCTGATGGCTTTGGCGCTCTTCAATGACCTTTCCCGACTGTTCTGAACCGCGCCGAACGCGCGGCATTCAATCGCGCGCCGGCGCTTCCTGCCGCACGCTGCTGCTGCTGATCGCGACCCTTCTGGCGCTTCCCGCCGCCGCTTTCGATCCCTTCGTCGTCAAGGACATCCGCGTCGAAGGCGTGCAGCGCACCGACGCCGGCACCGTTTTCAGCTATCTGCCGGTCAAGGTGGGCGACCGCCTCGACGACGAAAAGGCCTCCGCGGCGGTCAAGGCGCTCTACGCCACCGGCTTCTTCCGTGACGTGCGGCTCGAGGTCGAGAACGACGTGCTGGTGGTGATCGTGCAGGAACGCCCGACGATCAGCCAGATCGACATCGTCGGCACCAAGGAATTCGAGAAGGACATCCTGAAGAAGGCGCTCAAGGACATCGGCGTCGCCGAGGCGCGCATTTTTGACCGGTCGGCACTCGATCGCGCCGAGCAGGAGCTCAAGCGGCAGTACATCAACCGCGGCTTCTACGGCGTCAAGATCACTACCACCGTCACTCCGCAGGAGCGCAACCGCGTCGCCGTCAACTTCACCGTCGAAGAGGGCGACGTCGCCAAGATCGCCAACATCAATATCGTCGGCGCGCAGGCATTCACCGAACGCCAGCTGATCAAGGAGATGCAGCTCTCGACGCCCGGCTGGCTGACCTGGTACACCAAGAACGACCAGTATTCCAAGCAGAAGCTGCAGGCTGATCTGGAGACGCTGCGCAGCTACTACACCAATCGCGGATACCTCGAGTTCGCGATCGACTCGACACAGGTATCGATCACTCCCGACAGGGACGACATCTACATCACCATCAATATTACTGAGGGCCCCAAGTACACGGTGTCGGGCGTGCGTCTCGCCGGCGAATTGCTGCTGCCCGAGGACGAGCTGATGCGGCTGGTCAGGATCAAGCCGGGTGACGTCTACTCGCGCGAAAAGCTGCAGCAGTCGGCGAAGGCGATTTCCGATCGCATGGGCAGCGACGGCTATGCCTTCGCCAACGTCAACGCCGTGCCCGAAGTCGACCGCGAAAAGCAGACTGCCGCATTTTCCTTCTACATCGATCCGGGCCGCAGGGTATATGTACGCAAGATAAACATCAGCGGCAATGCGCGCACTCGCGATGAAGTCATTCGCCGCGAAATGCGCCAGCTCGAAGATGCCTGGTACGACTCGACGCGAATCGATCGCTCAAAAGTCCGCATCACGCGGCTGCAGTTTTTCGAGGACGTGAATCTGGAGACACCGTCGGTTCCGGGCAGTCCCGACCAGGTGGACGTCAACGTCACCGTGACCGAAAAGTCCACCGGCAACCTGCTCGTCGGCGTCGGCTATTCGAGCGCGGACAAACTCGTCATATCGGGCTCGGTGTCGCAGAACAATGTGTTCGGCACCGGCAATTCGCTGACTGCGTCGCTCAACACCAGCAAAGTCAACCAAGTCTACGCGCTCACCTATGTCGAGCCGTACTGGACACAGGATGGCGTGTCGCGTTCGATCGAGCTCTACATCCGCAACACTAATCCGTCGTCGCTGGCGGTTGCGGCGTACTCGTCGCAGACGGCCGGCGCAGCCATGGGGTTCGGCATTCCGCTCACCGAAACCGATTCGATCAACTTCGGCGGGCGCTTTGAACACACCCAGCTCACGCTCTACGACAACAGCCCGTTGCTGTACCGGAATTTTGTCAGGCAGTTTGGGAGCATCACCAACAGTTTCGTCTTCAGCCTGGGCTGGGCCCGCGACACCCGCGACAATCTCCTGTTCCCGACCCGGGGCATGCTGCAGAGCGCATTCGCCGAACTCGGAGTGGGAGACCTGCAGTACTACAAGACCAACTACCTCGTCCAGTGGTTCACGCCGTTGCCGCTCGACACGGTTTTCATGTTGCGCGGTGACCTCGGATATGGTGGTGGGCTCGGCGGCAAACCGCTGCCGTTCTTCAAGGCGTATTATGCGGGCGGGGTAGGATCGGTTCGAGGGTACGAAACCGCGTCGCTGGGACCGCAGGACATCTCGGGCAACACGATCGGCGGCCGCCAGAAGGTCGTCGGCAACGTCGAGTTGTTCTTCCCGGTGCCGGGCTTCAAGCCCGGCGACCAGTCGGTACGGGCGTCTGCTTTCTTCGACGCCGGCCAGATCTACGATAGCGGATTCGAGCCGAATCTCGAGTCGTTCAGATATTCAACCGGCCTTGGGCTGGCATGGAATTCGCCGATCGGGCCGCTCAAGTTCAGCTACGGCTATCCGCTCAACGCAGGGCCGCACGATCGGATACAGCGCTTCCAGTTTCAGGTCGGCACGACGTTTTAGCATGGTCCGGCAATTCGGGCCAATGGTGTAGGAGAGCAACTTGAAACACGCTTCGCAGCAGGCATTGATCAATCTGGCCGGCGCGCTGTTCATCGCGTTGCTGGCCGCGCCGGGGTTCGCGCAGGGTGCCGACTACAAGATCGGCTTCGTCAACAGCGAACGGCTGTTCCGCGACGCAACCCCCGCCAAGCGCGCGACGCAGAAGCTCGAGAAGGAATTCGCGGGCCGCGACGCCGAAATGCAGAAGCTCGCCAAGCAGGTCCGCGACCTGCAGGCGGCGCTGGAAAAAGACGGCGTGACCATGGCCGAAGTCGAGCGGCGCAACAAGGAGCGCGATCTGGCCAACATGAGCCGCGATCTGCAGCGCGCGCAACGCGAATTCCGCGAAGACCTCAACCTGCGCCGCAACGAAGAACTGTCTGCGGTTCAGGAACGCGCCAACAAGGTCATCCTGCAGATCGCGAACGACGAGAAATTCGATCTGATCATCCAGGACCCGGTGATCTATGCAAGTCCCCGCATCGATATCACGGAGCGGGTCATCAAGGCGCTCGCCGACAAGTAGTGCCGGTGAAGGCGCGGAACGATCGCACATGGGTCCGCGTCAAGCAGGTCCTGGGCTATCGTTGGCGGTGCTGGCGCAGCGCTGCTGGGCGCAGCTGGTAGGCGACGGCAGCGTCGTGATCGCCGATGGCACGGTGATCTCCGGCGCGACCGGCGTGTTGACAGCATCCGCGAACCAGGTATCTACACGTCGGTATTCCCGGCACTGCCGCACCGCGTCTGGAAGCACGTAGCGTGGCTGGTACGCCGGAGCGCAGACTGGCCGAGCGTGTGTTCGCGCTCGAGCGCTTTACCAAACACAAGGGGAGTTGACCATGGGCGATGGCGACGTGGGGGCGATGGACATGTGCGAAATCATGCGCTATCTGCCGCATCGTTATCCGTTTCTGCTCGTCGATCGCGTGCTCGAGTGCATTTCCGGCGAGCGCATCAAGGCGCTCAAGAATGTCACCGTCAACGAGCCGTTCTTTCAGGGGCATTTTCCCGGTTATCCAGTCATGCCGGGCGTGCTCGTGGTCGAGGCGCTGGCGCAGGTCTCCGTTATCCTGGTCTACAAAACGCTCAATCTGACCGCGGACGGCAAGTCGCTGATCTTCTTTGCCGGCATCGACGATGCGCGTTTCAAGCGCCAGGTGTTGCCGGGCGACCAGCTGTTGCTCGAATCGACCAAGGTGCGGCTGGTCCGCGGCGTGGGCAAGTTCAACGTCCGCGCGACGGTCGGCGGTGTTTTGGTTGCCGAGGCTCAGTTGCTGGCCGTGTTGCGCGAGGTCTGACCGAACATGCCCGGCAGGCATCCTACCGCGATCGTCGCGGACGACGCGCGCGTTGCGACGGGGGTCGCAATCGGCGCGTATGCCGTGATCGGCGCCGACGTTGCGATCGGCGAGGGCACGGTCGTCGGCCCGCACGTGGTCATCGCGGCGCGCACGTCGATCGGCCGCAACAATCGCATCTTCCAGTTCGCGTCGGTCGGTGAAATTCCGCAGGACCGGAAGTACGACGGTAAATCGACGCGCACGGTGATCGGCGACGACAACGTCATTCGCGAGTTCGTCACCATCCACGCCGGCACCGCGCAGGATCGGGGCGAGACGACCATCGGCAACGGCAACTGGCTGCTGGCCTACTCGCACATCGCTCACGACTGCGTCGTCGGCAACGGCACGACGTTTTCGAACAACGCGCAACTCGCGGGGCATGTGATCGTCGAGGACTTCGCGTCGCTCGGCGGATTCGTCGGCGTGCATCAGTTCTGCCGTATCGGCACGCATGCGTTCATCGCCGCGGGGTCGATCGTGCTCCAGGACGTGCCACCCTATGTAACCGTCGCCGGCTATCCGGCGAAGCCGCACGGCACCAACAGCGAGGGCCTGCGGCGTCGCGGTTTCGCGGCCGTCGATCTGGTCGCGATCAAGCGCGCGTACAAGACGCTGTATCGCTCCGAACTCTCGCTCGATGCCGCCCGCACTCGCATCGCCGAGGAAGCGAAGTCCACCACCGTACTCGCGCCACTGGCGGCATTCCTGGAGACGGTCGGGCGCGGCATCGTGCGCTGATGAGTGCGACGCCCGTCACGATCGGCATCGTCGCCGGGGAGCCTTCGGGCGACGCCCTCGGCGCGCAGCTGATCGCCGCGGTGCGCGAGCGCATGCCGGACGTGCGCTTCGCCGGGATTCCCGGGCCGCGCATGGAAAGCGCCGGCTGCGAGGCGTGGCATGCGCAGGAGCGACTCGCGGTCGGCGGTATCGTCGAAGTGCTCGGCCATCTACCCGAGCTGGTGGGCATCCGGCGCGACGTCTATCGCCGGCTGCGCGCGGTGCGCGCACCGGTGTTCATCGGTATCGACGCTCCTGAATTCAACCTCGGGCTGGAGCGTCGTCTCAAGCGGCAGGGCGTGCGCACGGTGCATTACGTGAGTCCGTCGGTGTGGGCTTGGAGGCGCAACCGCATCGACGGTATCGCCCGCGCCGCCGACCGCCTGCTGGCGCTGTTTCCCTTCGAGCCGCCGCTGTATGCCGGCACCAGCCTCGCCGTGAGCTTTGTCGGGCACCCCCTTGCGGCCAATGCAGCGACCGGATCGAGCCGGCGCGAAACGCGCGAACTGCTGCGGCTCGACGGCGGCGCGCCGGTGTTCGCGCTCCTGCCGGGCAGCCGCATGAGCGAACTGGCGATGCACAGCGAGCTGGTCCTGCGCACCGCGGCGGAAATCCGCGACGCCCAGCCGGAGGCCCGCTTCGTGGTGCCGCTGATCAGCCGCGAGACCCGCGAGTACTTCGAAAACGTGCAATACCGCCTGCAGCTCGAGGCCTTGCCGCTGAAGCTCCTGTATGGTCACTCCGACGATGCCCTCAAGGCCGCGGACGTGGCGATCGTCGCATCGGGCACCGCCACGCTCGAGGCAGCGATGTGCCGCTGCCCGCACCTGATCTTCTACCGGGCGAATGCCGTTTCTTACGCTGTCGTCAAGCCGATGCTCCTGCTTCCGTACGTGGGCCTGCCCAACATCCTGGCGGGACGATTCGTGGTGCCCGAATTCCTGCAGGAGCAGGCGAGCGTGCCGAACCTCGCGCGCGCCGCGCTGAATCTCTACGACGACACGGTGACTCGGCGCCGGCTCGAAGCGCTGTTCGCCGGCATGGCGAAGACACTCGCACTGGATACGCGATCACTGGCGGCGGATGCGGTTGTCGCGGAGCTTCGCGCGGCGGGCATCGCATGCTGATCGCCGGCGTCGACGAAGCGGGCAGGGGGCCGTTGGCAGGTCCTGTGGTCGCCGCGGCAGTGATTCTCGATCCGACGCGGCGCATCAAGGGTCTGCGCGACTCCAAGGAACTGTCCGCGCGCGCGCGCGCGATCCTCGCCGTCGAAATCCGCAGCCACGCCATTGCCTGGGCGGTCGCGCTAAGCGACGTGGCCGAGATCGACACGCTCAATATCCTGCAGGCGACGCTGCTCGCAATGCAGCGGGCGGTACAGGCGCTGGCGCAGCGTCCTGAGGTGGTATGGATCGACGGCCAGCATTGCCCTGTGCTCGAATTTCCGACGCGGGCAATTGTCGGAGGCGATGGCGCCATCGCGGCCATCGCCGCTGCTTCCATTCTGGCCAAGACCGATCGCGACGCGATGCTCGTCGCGCTCGACCGCGAGTATCCGCACTACGGCTTCTGCCGGCACAAGGGCTACGGTACCCCCGAGCACCTGAGCGCACTGGCGACGCACGGGCCGTGTCCCGCGCATCGGCGCAGCTTCGGCCCGGTGACGCAACTGTGGATCGACTTCGCATGACTCGTGCCACGCCGCCGCGCGCACTGCTGTTCGATGTTTTCGGGACCGTCGTCGACTGGCGCGGAAGCATCATCCGCGAGACCCGCCGCGTTGGCCGCGGCAAGGGCGTGCGCGCCGACTGGGGTGCCTTCGCCGATGCATGGCGGGCCGGCTACGCGCCGGCGATGGATCGGGTCCGGCGCGGCGCATCGCCATGGCAGACGATCGATGCCTTGCATCGCCTGATCCTGGACGGGTTGTTGCGTGACTTCGGACTGCGCCTCGCCGAGCGCGAAAAACGCGAGCTCAACCTGGCATGGCATCGTCTCGCGCCCTGGAAGGACACCGTGCCGGGGCTCGCGCGCCTGAAGAGGCGCTACGTGATTGGCTCGCTGTCCAACGCCAACGTCGCACTGCTGGTCGACCTGGCGAAGCGCGCAGCGCTGCCGTGGGACGTCGTGTTTTCCGGCGAATTGTTCCGCCACTACAAGCCCGACCCGGAGGTCTACCTGGGCGCGGCCGAACTGCTGAGATTGCCGCCGCGCGAAGTCATGCTGGTGGCGGCGCACAAGAGCGATCTCGCCGCCGCGCGTCGTTGCGGGTTGCGCACAGCCTTCGTGCGCCGGCCACTGGAATTTGGCGCCAAGGCGGGCAACGACGTGGCCGACGACCCGCGCTGCACCCTCAACGCCGACGACTTTCTCGACCTCGCCCGCCAGCTCGGTGCCTGATCTCGACGGCACGCCGGAGCGCGCATGACACCGGGCGCGCGGCGAGCGTGCTTCGACCCGCAGCACACCTCGCGTCACTGCTGCTGGTTGAGTTCGCTCCAGTATTCATGCTCCGCGGTGTTGACGTGCGAGATGCGTAGTTCGACCGGAGTGTCGTTGTAAGTGAGAGCGATTCGCCTAATCTGCAGCAACGGCGCACCGCGCGCGACTTCGAGCAGCGATGCGAACTCGGCGTCGGCGGTCGTGGCGCGCAACCGTTCGACCGTACGCACCACCGACGTGCCGAACGCTTCTTGATAGAGGTTGTAGACGGTGCTCGGCCGGTCGCGGAACGCAGGCTCGGCAAGCCCCGCGAAGCGCGCTGCCGAGATCGTGATGTCGTCGACGATTACCGGCGTCGACGAAAGCGAGAGCAGGTTGCGCATGCGCAGGACCGGATCGCCCAGCGGAATGCCGAGCTTGTCGCTGGCAAGCTTGTCGGCCTTCGCGCGAGTGAACGCCAGCAGGCGCACGACCGGATACTGCTTGGCGCCGTCGTGCGGTACGACATGGAAGAAGTAGAACAAGAGGCGGTCGCGATTGTGGCTCGCGACGTAAGTGCCCCGGCCCTGCTGGCGGATGAGCATGTTCTCGGCAACCAGCTCGTCGATCGCCTTGCGCACGGTGCCGATGCTGATGCCGTAGCGCTCGGCCAAGCGGCGCTCCGCGGGAATCGCCTCGCCAGGCCGCCATTCGCCGGCCGACAGCGCCTCCATCAGCGCGCGCTTGACCTCCCGGTAGAGCGGCCCGGTAAGCGGCACGCCGGGAAAAGGCGAATCGATCGACGGCGGGGCGCTGTCGCTAGCCACGCATGCAGTCTAGCAAATCCTATAGGTGATTCAACTCATATAGATGATATAGTTGACTTGACCAAAACCCCGCGCTAAGCTTCACGGCAAGTCGCATTTTGATCCGGAGAAATCCCCATGATTCATTGCGTGCTCCACGACCCGAAGGATTCTGTCGCCGTGGTCGTCGTCGAAGGCGTGAAGGCCGGCCAGACGCTGACCGGCCTGATCCTCGACGAAAACCGCACCATCACCTTGCCCTGCGCACAGGATATTCCGCTCGGGCACAAGGTCGCCCTCAAGGACATGGGCGTCGGTGACACCGTCATCAAGTACGGCATCGACATTGGCAAGGTCGTCGCTCCGATCAAGACCGGGCAGCATGCCCACGTTCACAACATCAAGACCAAACGGTGGTAAGCGTGCAAACCAAATTCTGGGGTTACCGTCGCGAAAATGGCCGCGTAGGGGTGCGCAATCACGTCATCATCCTGCCGGTCGACGATCTTTCCAACGCGGCCTGCGAAGCGGTCGCCAACAACATCAAGGGCACGCTGGCGATTCCGCATCCGTACGGCCGCCTGCAGTTCGGCGCTGACCTCGACCTGCATTTCCGCACGCTCATCGGCACGGGAAGCAACCCCAATGTCGCGGCGGTGGTCGTCATCGGCATCGAGGACGGCTGGACCAAGAAGATCGTCGACGCGATCGCCGCGACCGGCAAACCGGTCTCCGGCTTCGGCATCGAGCTGCACGGCGACCACGATACGATCATGCGCGCGTCGAAGGTGGCCAAGACTTACCTGCAGGCGGCGAGCGAGCTGCATCGCGTCGAGTGTCCCGTGAGCGAGTTGTGGGTATCGACCAAGTGCGGCGAGTCGGACACGACCTCCGGCTGCGGGGCCAATCCGACGGTCGGCGATGCCTTCGACAAGCTTTATGCGATGGGCAGCACGCTGGTCTTCGGCGAAACCACCGAGCTTACCGGCGGCGAGCAAATCGTTGCCGCGCGCTGCCGCGACGACAAGGTGCGCAAGGAATTCATGCGCGTGTTCGATCGCTACCAGGAAGTCATCAACCGCCACAAGACCTCCGATCTCTCCGATTCGCAGCCGACCAAGGGCAACATCGCCGGCGGCCTGACCACGATCGAGGAAAAGGCGCTCGGCAACATCCAGAAGATCGGCAAGAAATGCGTCGTCGACGGTGTCCTCGACAAGGCGGAAACGCCGGCCGGGCCCGGGTTGTGGTTCATGGACAGCTCGTCGGCCGCCGCGGAAATGGTGACGCTATGTGCGGCGGCTGGCTACGTCGTGCATTTCTTCCCGACCGGGCAGGGCAATGTCATCGGCAATCCGATCTTGCCGTGCATCAAGATCTGCGCCAATCCGCGCACCGTGCGCACCATGAGCGAACACGTCGACGTCGACACCAGCGGCTTGCTGCAGCGCGAGATCACGATGGACCAGGCCGGCGACAAGCTGCTGGACATGATGTTTCGCACCGCCAACGGCCGCCTCACCGCTGCCGAAGCCCTGGGTCATCGCGAGTTCGTGCTGACGCGCCTCTACGAGAGCGCCTGAAGACAACTGCGCCACTGCGCGCGCAAACTGGCGAGAGCCGGTGCGTAGTGCGGCGATGCCCTCTATAATCGGGGCGTAGCCGTCCATTCTAGAGGAAGCCCTATGCGCATCTACACGCCGGCGCGCCGCGCCTGCTCGCTGCTGATCGCCGCGTTCGCCATGATTTTCGCACCCGCGACGCTGGCCGAGATGTCCGAGATCAAGGTGGCCGAGCAATTCGGGATCAGCTATCTGCCGCTGATGATCATGGAAGAGCAGAAGCTGATCGAGAAATATGCCAAAGCGAATGGCGTCGATGTCACGGTAGGCTGGGCCAAGTTCGCAGGCGGCAACGTGATGAACGATGCGCTGTTGTCGAACGGCCTGCAGTTCGCCTCGGGTGGCGTCGCTCCCCTGGTGACGATCTGGTCGCGCACCCGCGGCAACCTCGACGTCAAGGCGGTGTCGGCGATCAATTCGATGCCCCTGTATCTGAACACGCGCAACCCGGCGGTCAAGACGATCAAGGACTTCACCGACAAGGACAGAATCGCGTTGCCGGCGGCGAAGGTGTCGATCCAGGCGCTGACGCTGCAGATGGCGGCGGAAAAGGCGTTTGGCGAGGGCCAATACGCCAAACTCGACGCGCAGACCGTGACACTCTCGCACCCTGACGCACAGGTGGCATTGCTCTCCGGGCAGTCGGAAATCACCGCCCACTTTACTTCGCCGCCATTCCAGTACCAGCAATTGCGCAATCCGGCCATCCACACCGTGCTCAATTCGTACGATGTGCTGGGCGGTCCGGCGACCTTCAACGTGGTCTGGACGACGTCGAAATTCCGCAGCGAGAATCCCAAGATCTACGATGCCTTCGTCAACGCGCTCGACGAAGCAGTCGCGTTCATCAACAAGGACAAGAAGGGCGCCGCGGAGGCGTATCTGCGCATTTCCAAGGACAAGGACTCGGTGCAGGGGATCCTGACGATGCTCAACGACCCGGAGATCGTGTTCACGACAACTCCACAAAACGTGATGAAATACGTCGACTTCATGGCGCGAATCGGCGCGATCAAGGTCAAGCCGGATTCGTGGAAGGACCTGTTCTTCCCCAACATTCACGGCGTGCCCGGCAGCTGAGCGGGCGATGAGCGCGACGGCAGCCGCCGCAACGACGAGCATTGCGGTCGACATCGCGACGATTCGCGCCGCCCACGCGCGCATCGCCGCGTACATCCAGCGCACCCCCGTCCTTTCCAGCCGTTCGCTGGATCAGGTAACGGGTGCAACGCTCTTCTTCAAGTGCGAAAACCTGCAGAAAGTCGCAGCATTCAAGGCGCGCGGCGCGTGCAATGCCGTGCTATCGCTCACCGACGTTGAGGCGGCGCGCGGCGTCGTCACGCACTCCTCCGGCAACCACGGTGCGGCGCTGGCGTGGGCGGCGACACGGCGCGGCATCCCGGCGTGGATCGTCATGCCGTCGAACGCGGCCTCGGTCAAACTCGAAGCAGTGCGCGGATTTGGCGGGACGGTGCGCCTGTCCGAGCCGACGCTGCCGGCGCGCGAGGCGGCGTGCGTGGAGGTACTGGCGCAAACCGGCGCGACGCTGGTGCATCCCTACAACGACTGGCGCGTGATCGCGGGGCAAGGCACCGCGGCGCTCGAATTGCTCGCCGAAATTCCGCAACTCGACGTCATGATCGCGCCCGTCGGTGGTGGCGGGTTGCTGTCGGGAACAGTGATCGCGGCTAAGGGCACCTCATCCACGATCAAGGTCTATGGCGCCGAGCCCGCCGGCGCCGACGACGCCGCGCAGTCGCTGCGCGCCGGACATATCGTACCGCAGACCAATCCACGCACCATCGCCGACGGGCTGCGCTCGTCGCTTGGCGACAAGACCTTCGCCGTCCTCTCGTCGATGATCGACGGCATCGGCACCGCGTCGGAGGACGCGATCGTGCGCGCAATGCGCCTGACCTGGGAAAAGCTCAAGGTGGTGATCGAGCCATCGGCGGCGGTGCCGCTGGCCGCCTTGCTGGAAGGAAAATTGCCGGTGGCCGGATTGCGCGTCGGCGTGATCCTGAGCGGGGGCAATGTCGATCTCGACCGGCTGCCGTGGCAAAAATAGCAAGCGCGCGAAGGGGGAGATGATGAGCACGGTGCCACCGTTACTCGATGTCAAGGGCGTTACGCTGCAGTACAAGACCAAGGACTATCTGATCACGGCGACGTATCGCGTCGACTTCCAAGTGTTCCAGTCCGACCGCTTCGTGCTGCTCGGGCCTTCGGGCTGCGGCAAGTCGACGCTGCTCAAGGCCGTCGGTGGCTACATGCGTCCCGTCGAGGGCGAGATCCGCTTGAAAGGCGTCGAAGTCTCCAAGCCAGGCCCAGATCGAATGATGGTGTTCCAGGAATTCGATCAACTGCTGCCGTGGAAAACGGTCAGGGAGAACGTCATGTTCGCGCTCACCGCCAGCGGCCGCCTGTCCGGCAAGGCCGCAGCGGAGCGCGCGCTGGACTACATCGCCAAGGTCAATCTGGCCAAGTTTGCGGACAGTTATCCGCATACGCTGTCCGGCGGCATGAAGCAGCGCGTCGCGATCGCGCGCGGCATGGCGATGGAGCCCGATATCCTGCTCATGGACGAGCCCTTTGCAGCGCTCGATGCGCTGACGCGCCGCAAGATGCAGGACGAGCTGCTGCAGCTGTGGGACGACACGCGCTTCACGGTGCTGTTCGTGACGCATTCGATTCCCGAGGCGATCAAGATCGGCAACCGCATCCTGCTGCTGTCGCCGCACCCGGGGCAGGTCAAGGCGGAAATAAACAGCCTGCCGCGAGAAGCTGGCGAGAGCGCCGAGGCCAAGGCGCTCGAACAGAAAATCCACGACATGTTGTTCGCCGATGAAGTCGAGCACGAGGAGGTTCTTCATGGCTGACACCGCAGTCGTGCGCGAGGATGTGTTCCGCGAAACAGTTGATGCCGCGCAGTTCGGAGTCGTTCAGAAACCGCTCTCGACGTGGGAACGGATCTACAACATCACCGCGGTACGCAAGCTCGCGATATTGGTGTTCCTGGCGGTCGTGTGGGAACTCTACGCGCGCTGGCTGAAAAACGACCTGCTGTTCCCGACTTTCGTGGACACCATCGTTGCGTTCTACCACGCTATTTTTGGCGGTGGTTTACTGGGCAAGGCGTGGACCTCGATCAAGGTGCTGCTCATCGGCTACTGCTCGGGCATTCTCCTCGCCGCCCTGCTGACGGTGTTCGCCATCACGACGCGCATCGGTACCGACTTTCTCGAGACGCTGACGTCGATGTTCAATCCCTTGCCTGCCATCGCGCTGCTGCCGCTGGCGTTGATCTGGTTTGGACTGGGCAACGGCAGCCTCGTGTTCGTGTTGATCCACTCGGTGCTATGGGCGGTGGCGCTTAATACGCATTCCGGCTTCCTGTCGGTGTCGAACACGCTGCGCATGGTGGGCCGCAACTACGGCCTGCGCGGCTTGTCGTACGTCGGCAGGATCCTGATCCCGGCGGCGTTTCCGAGCATCCTCACCGGCCTCAAGATCGGTTGGGCGTTCGCGTGGCGCACACTGATTGCCGCGGAGCTGGTGTTCGGGGTCTCGTCAGGCTCGGGTGGACTGGGCTGGTTCATCTACGAGAACAAGAACCAGCTCGAAATTCCCAACGTGTTCGCCGGCCTGTTCACGGTGATCCTGATCGGACTATTCGTCGAGAACGTCATCTTCCGCACGCTGGAAGCGAGAACGGTGCGCAAATGGGGTATGCAGAATTGAATCGAAGCGATTGCCGGCCATGAGCGAGCCAGTTCAGCCGCGCGCAAAGTATCCGCGCTTACATCTGGCGTTCCCGGTGACCGATCTCACCGAGGCGCGGCGCTTCTACGGCGAATTTCTCGACTGCCCCAAGAGCCGCAGCTCGCCCGAATGGGTCGACCTCGACTTCTACGGCCACCAGATCGTCGCGCACAAGGTCGCGTCGGGCGCGATGAGAGACGCCACCCGCCTCATCGACAGTGACCAGGTTCCGGTGCGTCACTTCGGTGTCATCCTGTCGATGTCGGCGTGGCGCGAGCTTGCCGCGAAGCTCCAGGCCGCCAAAACCAAGTTCGTCATCGAGCTCCACGTGCGCTTCCAGGGCCTCGCGGGCGAGCGGGCCACGATGTTCTTTCTCGACCCGTTCGGCAACGCGCTGGAGTTCAAGGCTTTCGAGAACATCGGCCAGCTCTTCACCAGACAATGACGGACCGGCACTTGAGCATCGTCATTTGCGAGTTCATGGACGACGCGGCAGTCGCATCGCTCGCCGCGCGCTTCGACACGACCTATGATGCGACGCTGGTCGACCGGCCGGCGGAACTCGCGGCCGTGCTTGCTCACGCCGATGCGATCATCGTGCGCAACCGGACGCAGGTTGATGCGAAGCTGCTGGCCGCGGCGCCGCGGCTCAGGGTCGTCGGCCGGCTCGGTGTGGGCCTTGACAATATAGATCTGCCGGGATGCGCTGCGCGCGCGATCGAGGTCATCCCGGCCACCGGCGCCAATGCGCTGGCGGTCGCCGAATATGTCATCGGTACCGCGATGATCCTGCTGCGCGGTGTGTACTTCGGCACCAGTGCGGTCACCGCTGGCAAGTGGCCTCGCGCTGCGCTTTCGGACGGCCGCGAAATGGGCGGCAAGACGCTGGGGATCGTCGGCTTCGGCGGCATCGGTCGTCTCGTCGGCAGGTTGGCGCGCGCGCTGGGCATGGCTACCATCAGCTACGACGCACAACTGGCCAGCGATGCGGCGATCTGGCGCGACGAGCTGACCCTGCCACAAGCCTCGCTCGACGCCCTGGTCGCTGCGGCCGACGTGGTCACTCTGCAAGTGCCATTGACGCCGCAAACGCGCAATCTGATCGACGCCGCGATACTCGCGCAATTCAAGCCCGGCGCGATCCTGGTCAACAGCGCGCGCGGCGGCGTCGTCGACGAAGCCGCGCTCGCCGCGGCACTGCGCGCAGGAAAACTCGGTGGCGCGGCGCTCGATGTGTTCGACCACGAACCCTTGCCCGCCGGGTCGCCGCTGGCGGACTGCCCGAACCTGATCCTCACGCCGCACGTCGCCGGCGTGACCCGCGAATCTAACGTGCGCGTGTCGACGCTGATTGCCGACAAAGTCGCACAAGCGCTGGCAAAACCGGGTCAACGCTAAGCCATGCCCAGATTTACGCTGGCCCAGCTGACCGACCTTGCCATGCGATCGCTCTCCCATGCCGGCGCGAGCCTGGAGATGGCTAAGGCGACCGCCAAGGCGCTGGTCGCCGCCGAGGCGCAAGGCCTCGCCTCGCACGGCTTGGCGCGCGTCGCGCAATATTGCGCGCACCTGCGCAACGGTCGCGCCGACGGCAACGCCGTGCCGACGGTGGCCAGGGGGCGAGGCGGCGCGGCGCTGGTCGACGCCCACTCGGGTCTCGCGTTTCCGGCGTGCGCCTTCGCTGTCGAGGAAGCAATCAAGCGCGCCCGGGAATTCGGCGTGAGTTTCGTCGGCGTCACCAACAGTCATCACTTCGGTGTCGCCGCCGATCATCTCGCCGCCGTCGCGGCGGCGGGCATGGTCGGCATCGCCTTCGGCAATTCGCCCTCGGCGATGCCCGCGGCGGGTGGCAAGCACCCCATATTCGGCACCAACCCGATCGCCGCGATTTTTCCGCGCAGAGAGGGCGAACCGCTGTCGATCGACCTGTCGTTGTCGGAAGCCGCGCGCGGCAAGGTGATGGTTGCGGCAAAGGAGGGCCGCCCGATTCCATTGGGCTGGGCGCTCGACCGCGACGGCCAACCGACGACCGATGCCGCAGCGGCGCTGTCCGGGTCGATGTTGGCGATGGGTGGCACGAAGGGCTCGATGCTCGCGTTGATCGTCGAATTGCTGGCGTGCGCACTGACCGGTGCGGCAATGGGCTTTGAGGCGGACAGCTTTTTCGTCGACGAGGGCAATCGCCCGCGCATCGGCCAGGCATTCCTGGTGATCGACCCCGACGCGCTTGCCGGGCGCGCGGTCTATCTTGAGCGCATCGAGTCACTGATCGCCGAAATGCACAAGGATGCCGGCGTGCGCCTGCCCGGCGCGCGCCGTGCCGGCCTCGGCGCCAAGGCTGCCGAGGCCGGCGTCGAGATTCCGCCTGCGCTGGCCGAGCAGCTGCAACGTCTGGCGGACGAGTGATGCGGCGCAAGTTGCGGCGTTGCGTCGTGCGGCCGATACTGACGCCGATCTGACCGCTACTTCAACACAACGCCATGCTCGCCTCACCGACGCGCGCCACCGCCCTGTTGCTCAACGTCGCGCACGCGCTCGACCACATGTTCCTGCTCATCTTCGCGACCGCGGTGGGCACGATCGCCGTCGAGTTCGGCTTTGCCGACTGGGAATCGCTCATGCCCTACGGCGTGGGTGCATTCATGCTGTACGGTATCGGTTCGTTGCCCGCGGGGCGCCTCGGCGACCTGTGGGGACGGCGGCAGATGATGCTGCTGTTCTTCTTTGGCATGGGCGCGTCGTCGCTGCTGGTCGCGCTCACCCGCGACGCCTGGCAACTGGCAGGCGCGCTGACACTGCTCGGTGCATTTTCGTCCATCTACCATCCGGTCGGCATCCCGATGCTCGTACGCGGCGCGAAGCGGCCCGGGCTCACCATCGGCATCAACGGGCTCTCCGGCAATCTCGGGGTCGCACTCGCCGCCGTGACGACCGGGTTGTTGGTCAAGTACGTTGGCTGGCGTTCGGCGTTTGTCGTGCCCGCGGTGGTCGCGTTCGTCTGCGGTATCGTTTTCATGCGCATCGCCCCCAAGGAAATCGCGCCGCCCGCGCACGCGCCAAAGCCCGCGGCAGTTCACGACGCGGCGACTTTGGCGCGCGTGTTTGCGGTGATGACGATCGCCGCGATTTCGTCGAGCCTGCTATTCAATTTCACCACCAACGGCAACGGCCAGCTGCTGCGTGAGCGATTCGCGGGGATCATCGAGGATCCGGCCCTGCTGGGTTTGCTGCTCGCCTGCGTGTACGTGATCGCGTCGTTCGCGCAGGTCGCGGTGGGCCTGCTGATCGACCGCTACCCGCTGAAGTACCTGTACCTGGGCATCGTCGCGTTGCAGGCGCCGCTGTTCGCGCTGGCCGCGTCGGCCAGTGGCTGGGCGTTGTTCGCCTGCCTGATCGCGTTCATGATCGTGGTGTTCGGAGCGATCCCGTTCACTGACGCCATAATCGTGCGTTACGTCGACGATCGCATCCGTTCGCGCGTGAGCGGCATGCGCCTGGCGGTCTCTTTCAGCGTCAGCTCGGCAGCGGTGTGGCTGCTCGGACCGGTGGTCAAGGCAGGCGGCTTTGCCGTCCTGCTACTGGCGATGGCGGGCATTGCGCTGGTGACGCTTGCCGCGATCGCGTGGCTACCCGGAACCGCGCGACGCACCGCCGAAACGCGCCCGGCGACCATCGACGCGGTGCCGGGCCGCGGCGACGACTGACGCAGGGCCGCGCGCCTAACGCTTGGCGCCCTGCAATTCCTCCTGCTCGAGCAGCAGGTAGGTTCCATACGCGTTGGCACGGTTCGCCTGCTCGAAGGCAGGCAGCGACTTGAAGCGGCTCCAGTCGGTCTTCGCATAGGCCTGGTCGAACGGTTCGAGCTCGGCCACAGCGCGGCCCATCGCCGCGCGCAGGAACGTGAGGTAATCGCGGGTGAGCGCGGTATCGCGCACCGGGTCGCGCGAAGCGCCGCCGTGTCCAGGGATGACGACGACGGGAGGCGGCGCCAGTGTCAGCACCTTGCTCATCGCGGCGAGCCAGCCGCGGCTATCGGCGTTGCCCACGAACGGAACGCGGCCGGCGAAGATGAGGTCGCCGGCGTAGAGGACGCGATCCTCGACGACGTACATCAGCATGTCTTCGGGAGAGTGTGCGCCGCCGGAATAGATGAGGCGGAAGGTCAGGCCGCCCAGCTGGAAGTCGCTGTCTCCGTCGAGCCATACGTCCGGCGGCACGACGCGCGTGCCCTCGTCGATCCACGGCCCGAGTTCGGCACGCCGCTGCGCCAGGCGCTCGACCGACTGGCCGGAACTCAGGTACTCGCGTGCTTTGGTGTGCGCCCAGATCTCGGCACCGAGCGCCTTGAATTCCTGGAGGCCGTAGATGTGGTCGGCGTGATAGTGGCTGACGATGACGCGTTTGATCGGCTGCGCGGTGATCTTGCGAATCGCCGCGATCATGGCCCGGCCCAGCGCCGGCGTGCCGAGCGCGTCAAAGACGACGACGCCTGCGCTGGTCACCACGAAACCCGCATTCGACATGAAGCCCTTGTTGGCGAGCGAGGCCATGCCGGCTTCACCCTGGAAGAACCAGCAATGCTCGGACAGGCGCTGCGGTTGCAGCACAACTTCCTGTGCAATAGCGAGCTGGCAAGAGCATGCGAGCAGCAGCGACGCAAGCAACCACCGCAGCGGCGAAGTTCGCCGCGTTTCCGACGTACGCGCGTCCATGAACATGCGCATCAGCCGACTTTCATGCCCAGCATCATGCCGCCGTCCTCGTGCTCGAGGTTGTGACAATGCACCATGTAGGTTTGCGCGCCTGCGAAGGGCATCGCGAAGGCGATGGCGACCTTGACGCTCTCGCCCGGCCACACCAGCACGGTGTCTTTCCAGCCAAGATCGGTGGCGAGCCGGCCGCTGGCGTCGATTTTGAGCGCCGCAATCTGCTCCGGGCTGGTTTGCCTTTCCAGCACCTGAAAATGGAACCCGTGAATGTGCATGGCGTGCGGCATGCTGGTGAAGTAATTGCGCAGCAGCCAGATCTCGGTACTGTCGCGCGCTACCTCGATAGGCGTCTCGCCCATCACGAATACGCGATCGTTGATCCGCCAGCGGCCCTTCGCGAAGCCCAGGCGCAGCGGGCGCTCGGATGCCGCGCGTATATCGATAGCGGCAAGTGAGGACAACGCGTGGGGAATCTTTGCGCCGATCGCGACGCGCTCGCGCACCCGAAGCTGCAGCAACGCGCGTCGCGCGCCTTCTGGAAAGCTCCCGCCGTGTCCCATCGCCGCGCGATCCATGGTCGTCGCGAGCGCGGGCGACGGCGGCGCGTGGTCCATCGCGGCGTGATCGACGGCGGGCGCGGCCGCGGAATTGGGCATCTCCATATGCATCGGGTCGAACGCGCGTGTCTCGAGCACGATGCTCTCGCCGACCGCGGCATCCGACAGGTCGACGAGCACGTCGAGCCGCTCTGCGGCGGCGATGTAGGCCTGTTCGCAGCGCTGTGGCGTCGCGAGCAAGCCGGCGTCGCTGCCGATCAGCACCAACGGCAACGCCTTGCCGTCGGCGGTGCGCAGCGCCAGCAAATAGGTGCGGGCGTTGGACGCGTTGAGGATACGGAAACGATAAATGCGCGTCGCGACATCGAGATGCGGACACGCGCTGCCGTTGACCAGCACCGTGTCGCCGAGGAATCCATGCAGGCGATCGGCTGCAGTTGCGGCATAGGCGCGGCCGCGGCGGTCCTGCAGAACCAGCTCGATCTCCGACTTGCCCGGGACGAGCGCGAGCGCATCGCGCAGGCGGCGCTGGTCCGCGTCGTCGACTTCGATCATGCCGAACAGTCCGCGATACGCCTGCCGGGCGGTGAGACCATGCGGATGCGGGTGATACCAGTACAGCGCGCCGCGATCGCGCACTTCGAACGCGTAATCGTAACGCTCGCCCGGCGCGACGACCGGCATGCCGCCGCCGTCGTTGCGGGTGTCGACGGCGAGCCCGTGCCAGTGGATGATCGTCGGCTCGCTAGTGCGGTTGGTGAAGGCGACCCGCAACCGCTGGCCCTGCGCAAGCTGCAGCGTGGGATTGCGATAACTGCGGCCGCGATGCGTCGCCACATAGCCTAGTGTGAAGCCCGTCGCAGCGTTCGCGGACGCGGGCGTGACCGCTACCGCATCCAGCTTCAGGAGGTCGTCGCCCGGGGTTAGCCGCCCGAGGAAGCCGTCGCTGCCGGGTACGAAGAGGTCGGTGCCGCGCGAACCCGTGCCGCAAACATCGACCTCTGTCGCGCCCACGGCAGCGCCACGCGCATCGGACAGCGCCGCGCGCGGCAGCGTGGCGAGCCCGAGTCCGCCGAGCAGTCCGAGGAATTGCCTGCGTGCGATAACCATTGCCGGCAGCGCTAGTGGGGGATCGCCACGCCCCACGGCAGCTTGCCCACCGGAATTTCGGCGATCTTCGTATTGGTGGCGGTATCGATCACCGCCACCGCATCGGAGCGTCCGGTGGCGACGTAGAGTTTGGCCCCATCGGCGGTGATGGCCATGTTCCACGGGCGTTTGCCGACGGCAATCTTCGCGACGATGGCATTCGTGGCGGTATCGATCACCTGCACGGTGCCTTCTCCGCCGGAGCTTACGTACACCGTTTTACCGTTCGGGTGCACCGTCACGCCATTCGAGCGCGCGCCGGCCTTGATGCGCGCGATGACTTCGTGGGTTACGACGTCAACGACGTTGACCAGGTCGGCGTTCTCGGCGGCGACGTAGGCGCGGCTGCCGTCGGGCAGGAAGCCGATGCCGCGTGGCCGATCGCCGACCTTCACCGATTTGATCACGCTCCTCTTCGCCAGATCAACGATGTCGATGCTGTCGGCTTCCTCGCTGCTGACGTAGAGCCATTTTCCGTCGGGACTGAAAACGGCGTGCTCGGGATTCTTGCCGCGCATCTTCAGGCGTTGCACGATGTTCCTTGTCGCGGTGTCAATGAGCAACACCATGTCGTTTTCCTCGATCGCGGCCGACAGCAACTTGCCATCAGGGGAGATATAGATGGCTTCCGGCGAATCACCCAGCGGCGTGCGCGCGATGACCGATCCGGAAGCGGTGTCGATCGTCAGCAGCGCGTTGCCCGCCTGTTCGCTGATGTAGAGCAGCTTGCCATCCGGCGCGATGGCGATGCCGCGCGGTTTGCCGCCCACCTTGAGTGTGGCGGTGACCTTGTCGGTCGCGGTGTCGATGACCGAGACCGACCCCGAACCTTCGTTGGAAGCATACGCGAATGGCGCTCCCCACGTCGGGGCGCTGATCAGTGCAGCAGCAAACAACGCGGCAAACCGCAGTTCGGGCATGTTGCTTGGACTCCTGGATTCACTCGACGTCGCGCTCACGCAGGCGATTGAAGCGAACGCGAACCATCGGTTATGCTACACGACATCAGGCGCCCTCCGCGTGGCGACCTTCGACGAGCCCGGAGAGCATGTACAGCACGCGCAAGGTGGGATGGGTGACGCGCTTGCGCGAGGGGGCCGGATGCTCGGCAATGGCGCTGGCCGCGCTCGCCAGCGCGCAGACCAGCGAGCGCATGGACCCCGTCGTCGTCACCGCGACCCGGGTCGCGGAGCGCGCCTTCGATCTGCCGATCGCCATCGACAGCGTCGACGCGGCGCAGATCCAGCAGGACCAGTTGCAGATCAACTTGTCCGAATCGCTGGGCCGCGTGCCGGGAATCGTCGTGCAGAATCGCGGCAATTACGCGCAGGACTTGATGATCTCATCGCGCGGCTTTGGCGCGCGCGCCAACTTCGGCGTGCGCGGAGTGCGCCTGTTTCAGGACGGCATACCCGCAACGATGCCCGACGGGCAGGGGCAGGCGAGCAGCTTCAGCCTGGTGTCGGCGAAGCGCGTAGAGGTCATGCGCGGACCTTTTTCGACGCTCTACGGCAACGCGTCGGGCGGCGTCATCTCGATCTTTACCGAAGACGGTCCCGATCCGCCGATGGCGCAGGCGCAGTTCGTCGGCGGCAGCTACGGCAACTCGAACACGATCGCCAAGTTCGAAGGCGCCAAGCCGGGCTTCAACTACGTGCTCGCCGGCAACGTTTTCCACATTGACGGCTACCGCGAGCACAGCGAGGCCTCGCGCGACCTGGCCAACGTCAAGCTGCGTTTCGACATCGGCGATTCCAGCACGCTGACGGTGATCGGCAATTCGCTGCATCAACCCGAGGCGCAGGATCCCCTCGGCCTGACCAAGGCGCAGTGGTATGTGGACCCGCGCCAGGCGGATACTGCCGCCGTCCTTTTCGACACGCGCAAGACCGTCAACCAGCAGCAGGGCGGCGCCACCTGGGAGCAGCGTCTGACTCCGGACACGCGGGTACGCGTCACCGGCTACGGAGGCACGCGCATGGTGCGGCAATACCTGGCCTTCACCGGCGTGGCGGCGACGTCTTCGGGCGGTGTCACCGATCTCGGCAACAACTACGGCGGCATCGATGCGCGCGTGACCACGCGCTACGAAGTGGCGGGAGGGTCATTGCAGTTGAGCGCGGGCGCGACGTACGACACCCAGCACCAGCAGCGCCGCGGCTACGTCAACAATTTCGGGCAGCTGGGCGACCTGCGCCGCGACGAGCAGGACAACGTCAGCGACAGCGACGCCTACGTGCAGGCCGAATGGTCGCTGCCATCCTTCTCGTTGCTGGCAGGGCTGCGCTACAGCGACGTGCGCTTCGTCTCGACCGATCATTACATCACCGGCGCCAATCCTGACGACAGCGGCAGCGTTCGCTACGGCAAGCCGACCCCGGTCATCGGCGGGGTGTGGCATGCGACCAACGAGATCAACGTGTACGCGAACTATGGCGTGGGATTCGAGACGCCGACCTTTGCCGAACTGGCGTACAAGCCGGTCGGTCCGGGGCTCAACCTCGCGCTCCAGCCCGCGGTGAGCAAGTCGGCCGAAATCGGCGTGAAGGTGCTGATGCCCGGGCAGCAGCGCGCGGTCGTGTCGCTGTTCACGATCGATACCACCGACGAGATCGTCATCGACACCTCCACCGGCGGGCGCACGACCTACCGCAACGCCAGCAAGACCCGTCGCCGCGGCGTCGAGGCGCAGTGGGAAGGCCGCCTTGGCAGCTTCGGCGCGTACGCGTCCTACACGTATCTGCTCGCGCAATTCGAGGGCACGACGAGCACCGGTTCGCCGCCGCAGATCATTCCCTCCGGCGCACGGCTCCCTGGGGTCCCGGGACAGAGCGCGTATGCCGAGCTGACGTGGTCGAAGCCTGATTGGTACGGGTTCTCGGCCGCGCTCGAGGCCCAGTACGCGGACAAGGTCTACGTCAACGACCGCAATACCGACTATGCACCGGCCTACGTAGTGGGCAATGTTCGCGCCGGTTTCCAGCAGACCGCCGGCGGGTGGACGTTTACCGAATTTGTGCGCCTGAACAATTTCACCGGACGCAACTATTCAGGGACCGTCATCGTCGGCGATACCAACGGGCGTTTTTTCGAACCTTCGGCCGAGCGGAATTTTCTGGTCGGGCTGACCGCCAATGTCAGGTTCTGAGCCCGCGATCCGCTACACGACGACCGCTATCGTTCTGCATTGGGTCATCGCGCTCGCGGTGATCGCGCAGATCATCTTCGGCTGGTGGATGCAGGAGATCCCCAAGCTTCCGGTCGGTCCCCGCGTGAACGCGTTCAACCTGCACAAGTCGATCGGCATGAGCATCCTGCTGCTGATGGTGATGCGCCTGACGTGGCGCGCGACGCATCCGCCGCCAGAGCTGCCGGCGATGCCCGCGTGGCAGCTCCATGCCGCGCATATGCATCACTGGCTGCTCTACGCGTGCCTGTTCGTGCAGCCCGCCACGGGCTACCTAGGGTCAATCTTCAGCGGCTACCCGGTGCGGTTTTACGGCGTCGTACTACCGGCGTGGGCGGCCAGGAACGATGCGATGAAGGACCTGATGAGCAGCGTGCACCTGGTGATGAGCTGGATACTCGTCGCAGCGATCGTCATTCACGTGCTCGCCGCTCTCAAGCATCACGTGATCGACCGCGACGGCCTGCTGCGCCGAATGTGGGTCCGCGGTGCTGCCTGACCCTTAACACGCGACGCGGACGACTACTTGTCGCGGGCCTTCTCGAGCACCGCCACCGTTTCGGCAAACTTGCCCTCCCGCGCGATATCAAGCGCGGTCTTGCCGCGATCGTCCTTGGCATCGGGCCGCGCGCCGGCCGCAAGCAGCGCCTGCACGGTTTGCGTCTTGCCGTAACCGGCGGCCCACATCAGCGCGGTGAGCTGATGCGCGTTCACGCTATTCGGATCGACGCCGGCCTTGAGCAGGAGCAGGACGATCTCGGTGTTGCCTTGGCCGGCGGCATACGTCATGGCGGTCTTGTCGACGCGATCGACGGCGTTGATATCGGCGCGCTTGGCAAGCACGACTTTCACGACATCGCCGAGCCCGGCGTGCGCCGCCGCCATCAACGGCGTCACGCCGTTCACCGCCGCGACGTTGACGTCGGCGCCGGCGTCGAGCATTTGCTTCGCCAGTTCAGGCTTGTTGCCCTTGAGCGCGATCAGCAGCACCGTTTCGCCGAGACGATTGCGCGCGTCGACCGCGGCCCCTGCCGCCAGTGCACGCGTCACTCCGGTGGTATCGCCCGACCTCGCCGAGGCCAGCAGTCGCGCGTTGACGCTCAGATCGTCACACCACGCGTTGCCCGTAATAACGGGCAGGACGGCTATCCCGAGGCCATACACAGCAAGCGCAAGCAGTCGCGACAGTTTCATGAATGCTCTCTCAGGTAGCGGGAAGGGCTTGCGCTGCAGTGCAACCGGACGACCGCCGCAGTTTTTGTAGTCCACGGGTTTGCAAAGGATTTCATTTAGGAATATAACGTTTTTCAGACGGATCAGGCGCGCTTGTCGCGACGCCCGGCCCCGAAAAATAACGAGTCAACGAGAGGAGCAATCATGGTCAACCATTCCATGCGAATCGCCAGTGTTACGGCGGCCGTGGCGATCGCCTGTGCATTTGCGGACACTTCCGGAGCGCAGGAAATTTCCGGCACCGCCACGACGGTCGCAAGCCCGATGTCGTCGAACCTCGTACCCGTCACGCAGGGCATGCTCGATTCGGCGGGCGCGCAAACCAAGAACTGGATCCACTCCAACGGCAGTTACGACAATGCGCGATTCTACGCGGGCGACCAGATCAACACGGCCAACGTCGGCAAGCTCAAGCCCGCCTTCGTGTTCCAGACGGCGGTGCTCGAGTCGATGGAGACCGCGCCGATCGTCGTCAACGGCGTGATGTTCCT
>JBDTLK010000035.1:0-24979 GCA_039934835.1 Edaphobacterium sp. (SeqCode)
CCCGTGAACGGCCTGCCGCTGGCATTGGCGCCGTGCATGCCCGGCGCCAATCCGACGATGACCAGCCGCGCGTGCGCCGCGCCGAACGGCGGCACCGGCAGGCAGTAATACCCGGGATGCGCGTCGCGCACCGCGTCGAGAAACTGCGCCAGACGCGGACAGCGACGGCAGTCCTGATCGTATATTTTTTCGGGAATGGCCACGGTGTCGCGGCGGGAAGCTCGGGTCATGTAAAATGGCGCGTTTGCTCGCGCTTCGCTGAGGCCATCGCTGCAATTCGAGCTGGCTGGCGGCGAATTTGATTTTAGCATGTCGTGGTGCAGGTCTTCTGGCTATGCTCCCCACTGAAACCCGTCTTGAAATACGCTCCCGGCTGCCTGCCCGGCGCAATGGCAAGCCGCCGCTGCTGTTCGTGCACGGGGGATACTGCGACGCCTGGTGCTGGGACCCGTTTTTCCTGCCGTGGTTCGCGGCGCGCGGCTATGCCGCGCACGCCTTGTCGCTACGCGGGCACGGCGAGTCCGGCGGCCGCGAATCGCTGTTCGTCGCCGGACTGGACGACTACGTCGCCGACGTCGAGCACGTCGCCTCGACGCTGTCCTCGCCGCCGGTGCTGATCGGCCATTCAATGGGCGCCGCGGTCATCGAGCGCCTGATGACCACTCGACCGGTGCGCGCGGCGGCGTTGGTCGCGCCTATTCCTCCTGGCGGCCTCGCTCCGGTCGCCAGCCGGCTGATGATCTGGCAGCCGGAGTACCTGATCAACATGGGGCGCATGGATGCGCCGCACCTGGCGGGCGACATGCTCGCCGCGCTGCAGCCGATGTATTTCAGCAATACTGTCGCGCCAAAAATCCTCGCTGAAGCAATGGAGCACCTCACCATCGAGTCACCGCGCGCGCTGCTCGATTTGACCTTGCGCCTGCACGATGGCAATCCTGTCGCACCAACGCAGATCCTGGTGCTCGGCGCGCACGACGACCGGATCGCGACCCCGCGCGACGTCAAGGCCACCGCAACGCGTCACGGCATCGCGGCGACGATCCTGCCCGGCCTTGCGCACATGATGATGCTTGAACATGAGTGGGAAACCGCGGCGCAGCCGATCGCGGACTGGCTGGCGACGCTGACATAGTCCGCGCCCGCACCAATCCGTCATTGCCGCGAAAAGCCTGCCCTCGAATGCTTGAATCGGGGGCGGGAATCCATTGTAGTTTTGTGCAACATTGATCCCCGCGTTCGCGGGGATGACGAACGAGGTAATGCGGTGGTTCTCGCCGTGCTCAGTAGGTTTTCTGCGCCGCCTCGAGCATCTGCTGCGTAGCGCGCAGACCCGATTCGAGTGCGCCCTGCATCCAGGTGTGCGTTAGCGACGCGTGCTCGCCGGCGAAATAAATGCGGCCCTCAGGCGCGATGACGTAGCGGTAGAGGGCAGTGTGCTGCCCGGGCATGAACCAGGCGAAGGCGCCACTGCTGTACGGATGATTGTCCCAGCTCCAGCTCGCGGTTTGCCGGATCATGCCCGGCATGCGTAGTTGCGGGTGCACGCGCACAAGGTGCCGCAACACCAGCGCCTCGCGCTCGGTATGCGGCAGGCTTGCCAGTCGTCGCGCCTGAAGTCCCCACGAATACGAGGCCAGCATCACCCCGGGGCCGGCGGACACGCGGGGGTCCTTCGCTTCGGCGTTGTCGGCCGGATAGTAGGTGGTCCCGGTCGGCAGGTCGGTGAAGGTGCCACCGCCGTAGATGCCGTCGTCCTGCTCCCAGAAGCGGCGGTTGGCGACCGCCAGCACCTTGGTCGACGAGTCGTAGTTAAGTTCGCGGATCGCGCGCCATTTCGGTCCCGAGAATTCGGGCTGCACTTTCAGGCGCGACAGGACACTGAATGGCAGCGTGCAAAGCAGAAAATCGCCATCGACGCGCTTCTCCACGCCGCGCTCGCGATACACCGCGCCCGCGCCGCGGCCGTCGGCGCGCTGCGTCAGCCGCACAACCTCGCAGCCAAGCCGCGGCTTCGACTTCAGGCGCGCTGCAAACGCCGACGCCAGCCGGTCAGTGCCGCCGACGATTTCATCGAAGCGCATCGACCAGACTTCGAGGAACTCCTCGCGAATGGTCTCGGTCGCGGCCGTTGCCAGCTCGGTTTCCTGTCCCTGCGTGACTGCCAGATACTCGATGGCTTCGTCCGACAGACCCGCGGCCTGGCAGATCTGCAGCAGCGACTGCTGATCGAGCGCGCGCACCAGCGCGCTCGACAGCGTAGTGGCGGTCAGCTCTTTCCTTTCACTCTCGTTGAGCCCGGCGAGCGTCTTTCCGACCGATTCGGCCCAGAGGTCGTCGGTGGACTTGTCGCGCTCGTCCTCGCGCATGTCGTACAGGCGATTCAATTGCCTGCCGTCCTTGTTGCGCGCGCGCTCGCCGCGCAGAAAGTAGTAAGCCTCCGGATTCGACAGTACGAATCTGCGCAGCGGCAAGCCGAACTCGCTGACGTAGCGGCGCGTGATTTCGTGGCGCATCGGGATGCGCATCGCTCCGGCCTCGCCATACAGACCGTCGCCGAAGCGCAGCGTGCGCACGCGTCCGCCGATGTGTCGGGCGTCGGCCTCGAGTATCGTCACCCGGTGACCGCGCTTTTCCAGCTCGTATCCCGTGCACAGCCCCGCCAGCCCGGCGCCGACGACGACGACGTGCAGCCGCGTTGCGGTCTCGGGGACCGCGGCGAGCGCGCCGAAGGCCGACGACGCGGCGATTCCTCCGCCGAGGGCGGAGATGCGGCGCAGGAACTCGCGTCGTGCCCCGTGCGATGGGTCGCGCCGTATCATGCGCAGATTCTACTATCGCCGAGTCTTGATGAACTCGGCAAATTCGCTCGGCGGAAGCGCCTTGCTGACCCAGAAGCCCTGAAAGCAGTGGCAGCCGTGCAGATCGAGAAACTCGTGCTGCGCCTTGGTGCCGACACCCTCTGCCACGACCCGCAAACCCAGACCGCGCGCGAGCGCGATGATGGCTTCGGTGATCGCCGCGTCGCCCGGATCGGTTTCGAGGTCGGCGATGAACGAAATGTCGATCTTCAACGTGTCGATCGGGAAGTGCTTCAGGTGCGACAGGCTCGAATAACCGGTGCCGAAATCGTCGATCGCCACCGAAAACCCTTCGGCGCGCAGTTGCTCGAGCACTTTGCGGATCGAGTCCAGATCGTGCAGCAGGCTCGACTCGGTGACCTCCAGCTCGATCCAGTCCGGCCGGCAACCGGCGGCGCGCACGATTTCGGAAATGCGGCTGGCCAGATCGTCGCGGTAGAACTGGCGTCCCGACAAGTTCACCGATACGCGCATTGCCATGCCGGCCTTGCGCCACTCGACGCATTGTTCGGCGGCCGTGCGCAACACCCAGTCGCCTAGAACATGGATGAGACCGGACTCTTCGGCCAGCGGGATGAAGACTTGCGGCGCGACTTCGCCATGCTCGACGTCGGTCCAGCGCAGCAGCGCTTCGGCGCCGATGATCGCGTTGTCGCTGATGCGCACCACCGGTTGGTAATGCAGCTTAAGCGTGCGTTCCTTGACGGCCGTGCGCAGCGCAGCCTCCAGCGTGTGCTGCTTGAGCCGGTGCTCGGCGAGGCTGGCGTCGAAGAACTGGTAAGTGTTGCGGCCGAGGTCCTTCGAGCGGTACATCGCGACGTCGGCGTGCTTAAGCAGGCCCTCGGGATCGTCGCTGTCATCGGGAAAGATCGCAATGCCGATCGACGACGTCACGTAGATGTCGTGATCCTCGATGGAGAATGGCTGCGCGATTGCCTCCTGCAGCTTTTGCGCCACGCGATTGAGAACCGCCGAATCGTCGAAATCCTCGACGATAACCATGAATTCGTCGCCACCGAGCCGCGCCAGCAGGTCGGTTTCGCGCAATGCCTCGGACAATGACGCCGTGACGCGCTTGAGCAGCTCGTCGCCGATGCGGTGACCGAGGGTATCGTTGACGTTCTTGAAGCGATCGAGATCGATGAACAGCACGCCGACGCGCCGCCCGTTGCGCTTGGCCAGCGCGATCGCCTGGCCGAGACGCTCCTGCAACAGCAGCCGGTTCGGTAGGCCGGTGAGCGCGTCGCGCGTGGCGAGGTATTGCAAGCGTTCCTCGGCCTGGATCCGCGAGCTCACATCCTGCACGAACGACAGGATCGAGACGATGCTGCCCTGCTCGTCGAGCAGGCACGAGTGATACCACTCGCACCAGATGGTCTCGGCGTCCTTGCGGTAGTTGCGGTTGAGGCCAGTGGCGCGCGGCTCTTCGCCGGACATCAGCGTGTTGATCAGCGTCTCGACCTGCTCGCGGTCGGCTTCGTGCGTGAGCTGGCTGCCGGTGATCGGCATGCCCAGCACTTCCTCGGCGCGCCAGCCGAAAATGTTCTCGGCCTGCGTCGACCAGCGCACGAGGCGAAAGTCGCGGTCCCATTCCAACACCGCCAGCGGCGTGTTGTTGATGTGCGAGGAGAGCATCCAGTTGGCGCGACGCAACGCTTCCTCGTTGCGCTTCTGGTCGTGGATGTCCGTGTGTACCGCGTAGATGCCGATGACGTTGCCTTCGGCGTCGCGGTTGGGCGCGTAGTGGACCGACTCCCAGCGCTGCTCGTCGTTGGGCTGGAGCAGGAGCTGTTCGGTCGACACCGTCTCGCCGGCGAAGACCCGGGAGATCAGCGGCGCGAGCTGCCGTGCGCGGCCGTCGCCGAACACTTCGCCGATACTGCGGCCCGTCAGATCCTTGCGGCTTTCCGACAACCACTCTTCGTTGTGTCGATTGACGAAGCGAAAGCGCGACTCGCGGTCGATGTACGCCACGCGTGCCGGCACGTTGTCCATGATCAGGCGCAGCTCGGCTTCGCTGGCGCGCAACGCCTCCTGCGCCTGCTTCAGGCCGTGGATGTCATTCATCAGCACGAACGCGCCGTGCACCTCGCCGGTCGGCGTGGAATCCGGAACGACGCGGATCGTCATCCAGCGACGCGCTCCCCCGGCTCCCGGCACCAGCCGGTCGAACGACGTCGACTCGCCCTCGAGCGCACGGGTCAGCATCGCCTGCGCGCTAGCGTAGATGCCGTGGCCGACGACGTCGCGCAGGCGCAGGCTCGCAACCTGCTCGGCGGTCAGGCCGAAGTACTGTAGAAAGGTACGGTTGACGTACTGGCAACGCTCGTCGTGGTCGATGTACGCCACCGGCGCGGGCACGCCGTCCATGATCGCGCGCAACTGCGATTCGCGCGCGGCCAGGGCATTCTGGGCAACCTTGAGGTCGGTGATGTCGTGGCCGACGATGTAGAAGCCCTTGATCGTGCCTTCGAAGCGCAGATCCGGCACGATCTTGTTGCGCAGCCAGCGCAGGCGGCCATTGACGTCCGCAGCCTCGCGCTCGAAGGTGACGTCTTCGCCGCGCGCGGCGCGCTCGATGAACGGCTGCTGGAATTCGTAAGCCTCTGGGCCAAGCACGTCCTGCACCGACTTGCCGATCACCTCGTCGCGATCGCGTCCGACCAGGCGCAGGAACGCGTCGTTGACGAAGGTGTAGGTGCGTTCGAGGTCGACGTAGACCACCGGTTCCGGAATGTTGTCCGTGAACAGGCGCAGCTGCTCCTCGCGCGTGGCCAGCGCCTGCTCGGTCAGCTTGAGGTCATGGATATCGTACTCGGTGCAATACAGGCCACGCACCTTGCCGGTGGCGTCGAGGTCGGGCGCGATGCGACCGTGCATCCAGCGCCTCTGCCCGTCGGCGCTGGTGCCGATGCGCTCATACTCGACGTTCTCGCCTTCCTGCGCGCGCTTGATGATCGGGCGCAGGAATGAGTTGACGTCGTGCGGCATCACCTCGTAGGGCGTCTTGCCGTAGATCTGATCCTGCGGCCGGCACGCCCAGTTGGCGAAAGCCTGGTTGACGAAGGTGTACTTGAGCTTCTTGTCGAGATACGCGATCGGGCCGGGAATGTTGTCGGCGAACAGCCGCAGCTGCGCTTCCTGCGACTTCAGCGCCTCGCGAATGCGGATATCGTCCTCGATATCGTTGATCACCGCGAACGCGCCGCCGATCTTGCCGCCAGCCTCGCGGTCGGGGAACAGGGTGATCCGCGCCCAGCGCAGTTCGCCCGCGGCGGGCCGCTCGCGCCGTTCGTAGCTCACCGTGGCGCCGGCAAACGCGCGCTCGATGTAACTCTGCATCTCGGCAAGCGCGTCGGGCGCGACGAAATTCTTCAGCGGCTGGCCAAGCACGTCGTCGACCGGAATACCGATGTAGTCGCCGTAGGGCTTGTTGGCGAAGCGCAGCCGCTGCGTGCGGTCAAAGTAAAAGATCGGCAGGCCGACGCTGTCGGTGACGATGCGCAGCCGGTGCTCGCGCTCGCCGGCCTCGAGCTCGAGGCGCTTGATGTTGTCGACGTCGGTGTAGGTGGCGAGCACGCCGCGCACGTCGCCGCGCGGGCCGCGATCGGCGTAGTAGTCGACGCGGATCCAGAAGGCGTTGCGCTTGACCGAGGAAAGCTGGCGCTCGAAGCTCACCCGCTCGCCCGCAAGCGCGGCCTCGAGATAGGCGTGATAGAGCTGGTAGAGTTCGCGGCCCTCGACCTCGATTGCCTCGCGCCCGATCACTTCGCTTTGCGGCTTGCCGGTCCAGTCGAGGAAGGCGCGATTGACGAAACGATAGCGCTGGGAAACGTCGATGTAGCAGACCGGCAGGCCGAGCGCATTCAGCTTGCGCTGCGAGAGCGCAAGCATGGCTTCCCGTTCCATGCCTTCGCCCACGGTTTGGAGCGTCGGATGGTCGAGACGGGTCAGTGATCGAGGCAGTGCCATACGGCCATGTATGCTGTTCCGCAGCCTCTGTGGACTACGAACTGCGGGTCAGTCTAAGGGTCCCTTGGGAGTCTGACAAGCAAGGATTGGGCCTGTGGTGTTCAACTACGGGATCCGGAGCCACAGCGCGGCGTCTAAGCGTTGTCGTTGGTTTGGACAAGTCTGCACGCTACAATCAGCGTCACAAAAACACGCCGCGCGGCAGCCATTCCGCGCCTGGCCGCACCCCTGGAGCCTCCCTTGCGCGCGCAATTCTCGATACTGCGAACTGTCGCGGCGCTGACGATCGCCGCCTTCGCGTCGAGCGCCTCCGCCGCATCCGAAGGCTTCACCGGCGCCGGATTGTCTCTGCTCTGGGGGATTCCCTTTGCCGGTCTGCTGCTGTCGCTGGCGCTGTGGCCGATCTTCGCCGCGGATTTCTGGCACAACCATTACGGCAAGATCACCGCTGCGTGGGCGACCGCCTTCCTGGTTCCATTCGTGCTGCGTTTCGGCGCCGGCGAGGCCGTGTATCAGGTCGTACACGTGCTGCTGCTCGAATACGTTCCTTTCGTGGTTCTGCTCTTCGCGCTGTATACGATTGCCGGCGGCATTGCGCTGCGCGGCACGCTCATCGGCTCCCCTGCGCTCAACACGGCATTGCTCGCGCTCGGAACCGCACTGGCAAGCATCATGGGCACGACCGGCGCGGCGATGTTGCTGATCCGGCCGCTGCTGCGCGCCAACGAAGCGCGCGCCCGAAAGGTCCATCTGGTCGTCTTTTTCATCATCCTGGTCGGCAACGTCGGCGGCGCGCTCTCGCCGCTCGGTGATCCGCCGCTGTTCATCGGTTTTCTGAAAGGCGTGGACTTTTTCTGGACCACGCGCGAGCTGGCGCTGCCGACCCTCCTGTTGTCAGGCGCACTGCTAGCGATTTTCTACGGCGTGGATCGCTGGTTCTGGCGCAACGAGCGCGCGCCGGCGCCGACGATTCGCGAACCGCTCGCGATCGATGGCGCCTTCAATTTCCTGCTCATCGCCGGCGTCGTTGGGGAGGTGCTTCTGTCCGGCCTCTGGAAGCCGAGTGTCGCTTTCGACATCGCCGGTACGCGACTGGACCTGCAGAACCTGCAACGCGAGGTCGCGCTGGTAGTGCTGGCGCTGCTGTCGCTGTGGCTGACGCCGCGCGCCGTACGCGCGGCAAACTCGTTCAACTGGGCGCCGATCGCCGAAGTCGCCCAGCTCTTTGCGGGGATCTTCCTGACCATCATTCCGGTGATCGCGACATTGCAGGCGGGACACCAGGGTGCTTTGCACGATATCGTCGATCTCGTCACTGACCAGGTCACCGGTGCACCGCATCACCTCATGTACCTGTGGACCACGGGTGTGCTGTCGGCGTTCCTCGACAACGCGCCGACGTACCTGGTGTTCTTCAATCTCGCCGGCGGTGACGCGACGACGCTGATGGGTCCGCTGAAGTCGACGCTAACCATGATCTCCGCCGGCGCCGTCTACTTCGGCGCGCTCACCTACGTAGGCAACGCGCCAAACTTCATGATCAAGGCTATCGCGGAGGAGCGCGGTGTGCCGATGCCCAGCTTCTTCGTATATTTCGCCTACGCCGCCGTCATCATGACGCCGCTGTTGGTGCTGATCTCCTGGCTTTATCGCTGAGCCTGCAATACCAGGATGTGCACGCGGTACGGCCCGTGCGCGCCGAGCACGATGGTCTGCTCGATGTCGCCGGTGCGTGACGGCCCGGAAATAAAGTTGATTGCGCGCGGGAGAACTCCGCGTTCACCACGGATAAGGGCGACCGCCTCTTCCATGCCGGCGACGATGCGTTCGGCGCGCACGACGGCGATGTGGGTATCAGGCAGCAACGTCGTTGCAGTGGGCGTCTGCGCGCCAGCGAGCATCACCAGCGTGCCGGTCTCGGCAATCGCGCAGAAACAGCCTGTGACCCCTAGCCGGTCGGCGCCCACCGTCGGCCGGACGGCGATGTCCAGGCCTGCACCGGACCAGTCCAGGTCGCCGAATTCCGACCAGCAGACGCCATTGCGCGATTTCTGTGCGGCGAGCAGCGCCGGCAGTTGCAGCGCATCAATGTAGCGCGCCACCGCGTCGGGAATTGCGCTCCGATCGGCGAGTGATTCGACGGTGCTCTCCATGTCGCTGGCGCGCTGGAGGAACCGTGCGACGAGGTCTTGCTGCATGCGCGGGCGCGGACCTTGCGCATGCGCGGCGATATAGGCTTCGGCATCGCTGCGCGCCTTGGGATCGGCACCGCTCTTGCCCAGCGCGGCGCGCACGCGCTCGAGGATTGCCTCGCGTTCCGAACTCATCGACGGTTTTTGGCGATGAAGGCCGCGATGCGCTCGACGCCGGAGCGAATCGCCGCCGGCGCAGTCGCGTAGGAAAAGCGGATGTGCTGGCCGTCACCCGGGACACGGCGGCCGAAGTGGATATCGGCGAGCACCGCGACGCCGGCTTCATTGAGCAGCCGCTTGCGCAGTTCCTCGGAGTCGACACAACCGGTGAACTTGCACGCCTCGGTGACATTGGGCCACGCGTAGAACGCACCGCCGGGGGTCTTGCAGGTCACGCCGGGGACCGCGTTGAGCAGGCCCACGATGAGGTCGCGCCGCTCGAGGAACGACGCGCGCATCGCGGCGGCAGAGTCCTGCGATCCGTTGAGGGCTTCGACCGCCGCCCACTGGCTTATCTGCGACGCGCACGAGTCGGTATTGGTGATCCAGCGCGTGAACACCGGCGCCAATGTCCGATTGGCGACGTAGCCGATGCGCCAGCCGGTCATCGCCCAGGTCTTCGACGCGCCATCGGAGATTATGGTGCGCTCGAGCATTCCGGGAAGTGCCGCCAGCGAAGTGAATTCACCGTCGTAGAGCAGTCGCGAATAGATTTCATCGGCAAAGACCCACACCTGCGGATGCGCTCGCAGGATTTCGGCAATCGCTTCCAAGTCGGCGTGCCGAAGAATTCCGCCGGTCGGATTCTGCGGCGTATTGAGGATCAGCAGCCGTGTATTGGGCGTGATGATCGCCTCGAGCGCGTGCGGATCGAAGGCGAAATCGCGCGCCTCGCGCAGGTAGATTGGCACCGGTATCGCGCCATTGGCTAGAATCTGCGACTCGTAGATCGGGAAGCCGGGCACCGGATAGATGACTTCGTCGTCCGCGCCATAATCGGTCACCGACGCGATGGCGTAGGCGATGAATGGCTTGGCGCCCGCGCCGACGACGACGTGCTCGGGCGGGATGTCGAGTCCGCGCCGCGCGCCGAGATCGCGCGCCGCAGCGGCGCGCAATTCGTCGATGCCCGCCGACGGCGTGTAGCCGTGCTTGCCGGCGCGGATCGCGGCGATCGCCGCATCCTGGATGTTCATCGGCGTGGGAAAGTCGGGCTGCCCGATGCAGAAGCTAACGATGTCGCGCCCCTGGCGCACCAAGGCGTTGACCTCGGCCAGAACCACGAAAGCGTTCTCCGTTCCCAGGTTCTCGCCGCGTCGGCTGACGCGCGGCGGCGTCATTTCGCGGGGGGCATTCATGATCCGCGCCGGCGTTTGGCGTAGAGATCGCGGAAGGTGCGGCCAGCGGGAGCCGGCATGTCGCGGCCATCGGTCCAGCCGCTGCCTGGAGAAAGCCTGTGGATCATGCCGGTCCGGTCGCCAAGCCAGTGCAGGACTCGCGCACCAACCCGCGTCGCCAGTGTATACAGTCTGGGCCGCGCCGCGAGCCACGCCCAGCCGCGCACGCCGGCGCGCTCGTACCAGGGACGCAGGCGCCGCGCGAATTGCTGCTCGCGCAATTTGCGCAACAGGTCTGGCAGCGGAATCTTCACCGGACAGACGACGCCGCATTGGTTGCACAGCGTCGACGCCTGCGGCAGATCGAGCGCATTTTCCAGCCCGATGTACGACGGCGTGAGCACCGAGCCGATCGGCCCGGGGTACACCCAACCGTAGGAGTGCCCACCGATATTCTGGTAGACGGGACAGTGGTTCATGCACGCGCCGCAGCGGATGCAGCGCAACGCCTCGCGCACTTCGCTGGCCAGTACGGCCGACCGACCGGCGTCGACGAGAATGAAGTACATGTGCTCAGCGCCGTGAAATTCGCCCGGGCCCTTGGGCCCTGTCAGGATGTCGACGTAGTTCGAGGTCGACTGTCCTGTCGCCGAGCGCGCCAGCAGCCGCAGCAAGGTCGCCACGTCCTCCAGCGTCGGCACGATTTTTTCGATCCCGGAGATGGCGACGTGCACCTTGGGCAGCGTCGTTGTCAGCGTCGCGTTGCCCTCGTTGGTGACGAGCACCACCGATCCCGATTCGGCGACGAAGAAATTACCCCCGGAAATGCCCATGTCCGCGGTCAGGTAGTGCGCGCGCAGGACCTGGCGCGCCTCGAAGCACAAATCGGTGATCTCGGTCTTGCGCGGCGTGCCGTGAGCCTTGGCGAAAAGGTCGGAGACTTCGTCCTTGCTCTTGTGCAACGCCGGCCCGACGATGTGCGAGGGCGGCTCGTAGTCGTTGATCTGCAGGATGTATTCGCCCAGGTCGGTCTCGACCACCTTGAGGCCCGCCGCCTCGATCGCGCGGTCCAGTTCCGACTCCTCGCTGACCATCGACTTCGACTTGATGATCTTGGCCACCGCGTGCCGGCGCGCGATATCCAGCACGTGACGGTTGATGTCGGCGGGCGTTTCGGCCCAGAGCACGGTCGCGCCGCGCGCGGTGGCGTTCTGCTCGAAGATCTCGAGCCAGGTGTCAAGGTTGTCGAGCGCGCGCTGGCGGATATTCTTCGCCGCCTCGCGCGTGCCCTCGAAATCGTCGAGCTCGAACATTGCCTCGCGACGCTTGGTGACGAACTTGCCGCGAAATTTCTGCAGGTTCTGCTGCAATTGTGCGTCGTCGAGGCTCTCGTGCGCGCGCTCGCGAAAATGCATCGACGCTACATGCATCTCGCGTTCTCCTGCGCCGACCTGCGACTCATTCGAGCGCTCCTGCCACGTTTTCCACGAGGTGCAGCACGCGGGACTTTATGGGTCATTCGGCCGCTCCCGCGGCGATTTCGGCGATGTGCAGCACGCGTGTCTTCGTGGGTCATTCGGCCGCTCCCGCAGCGATTTCGGCGATGTGCAGCACGCGTGTCTTGGTGTCGCCGCGGCGGCGCAGCCGGCCTTCGATGTTGAGCACGCAGCCGAGATCCCCCAGGACAACTGTTTCCGCGCCGCTATCGGCAATGTTGCGACACTTGTTGTCGGCCATGCGCGCCGAGATATCGCCGAACTTGATCGAGAACGTTCCGCCGAAGCCGCAGCAGGTCTCGCAGTCGGTCATCTCGGTGAGCTTCACGCCGGGCATCTTCTCGAGGAGCGCCCGTGGCTGCTGCTTGACACCCATCTCGCGCAGTCCGGCGCAGCAATCGTGATAGGTGACGTTGCCTTCGTGGCGCCCAGGGACGTGCTCCAGCTTGAGCACGTTCACCAGGAAATCGGTGAGTTCACGAGTTTTCGCGCCGAGCGCCACCGAACGCGCGAGCATCGCCGCATCGTCGCGAAACAGGTCGGCGTAGTGGGTGCGGATCATGCCGCTGCACGAACCCGACGGCGCGACCAGGTATTCGCAGCCCTCGAATTCGGCGATGACCTTGGCCGCCAGCGTGGCGGCGCCGGCGCGATCGCCGGAGTTGTAGCCCGGTTGACCACAGCAGGTTTGCGTCGGCGGTACGAACACCTCGGCGCCGCCGGCCTCGAGCAGCCTGATCGCGGCAAACCCGATCGAGGGCCGCATCAGGTCCACGAGGCAGGTGACGAACAGGCCGACGCGCATGGGAAATCTACTGGATGGTTATTGCCGCACCGACAAGCTTAGCACGCGAGCCCGCCCCGCCCCGGTGTCATCAAAACGAACGCGCCAGCGCGACCACGCACACGCCCATCAATTGTTGCGGAAAAATGCCAAAGAACAGGATGGCAATGCCGTTGAGCGAGAGCAGGATCCGGGTGTCGCCGCGGGCTTCGATCGGTGACCGGTCGACTGGATCGTCGAAGTACATCAGCTTGACCACGCGCAAGTAGTAGAACGCGCCGATCAGCGAGCACAGGACGGCGATCACGACGAACCACACCAGGCCGACGTCGATCGCGGCTTCGAACACCGCGAACTTGGCATAAAAGCCCACCGTCGGCGGCAATCCGGCCAACGAGAACATGACCAGCAGCATCAGAAACGCGTACCACGGACTGCGCTGGTTGAGTCCCCTGAAGTCGTCGAGTTTGTCGGCCTCGAAGCCGCTGCGCGCGAGCAGCATGACGATACCGAAGCCGACCAGCGTGGTCAGCACATAGATGATCATGTAGAACATCGCCGCGCTGAAGCCGTTGAGGTCGGCAGTGAGGAAGCCCAGGAGCATGAAGCCCATGTTGGCGATCGTCGAGTAGGCGAGCATGCGCTTCATGCTCGTCTGCGCGATGGCGACAATGCTGCCGAGAACCATCGACAGTACGGAGAGCACCAGCAGCATGCCCTGCCAGTCGAACGCCAGCCCCGCCAGCGCGCCGACCAGCAGCCGCATCATGAACGCAAACGCGGCAAGTTTTGGGCCGGTGCCGATGAACAGTGTGAACGCGGTCGGCGCGCCCTCGTACACGTCGGGTAGCCACATGTGATACGGCACCGCCCCAAGTTTGAAGGCTATCGCCGAGACGACGAAAACGAGTCCGAAGGCGAGGATGATGCGATTGGCCTGACCGTTGAAAACCGCCGCGGCGATGCGGCCCAGCTCGAGCGAGCCGGTCGCGCCATAAACCATCGACATGCCGTAGAGCAGCAGGCCCGACGCCAGCGCGCCCAGGACGAAGTATTTCATCGACGCCTCGATCGCGACCTTCGAATCGCGCTGCAGCGCGATCATTGCGTAGAGCGCCAGCGACATCAGCTCGAGACCGAGGTAGAGCGTCAGCAGGTGATTGGCCGAGATCATCACCATCATGCCCAGCAGGGCGAACATGATGAGCACGAAGGTCTCGCCACGGAACAGTCCGCGCGCGGCGAGATAGGTACGCGAGTAGAACAACGTCACGATCACGATCAGGCAGCAGAGGAACTTGAGCAGGTCGCCAAAGGCATCGGCCACGAAGGTGTTGTTGAAAGCGTGCACCGGAGTGCCATGGAACACGTACAGCGTCAGCCAGGCGGTCACCAGCAGGCCGAGCTGCGTGAGCCAGAACGAAATCTTGCGTCGCGCTTCGGGAACGAACAGGTCGACGATGAGCACCGTGCACGCGGCGATCAGCAGCGCGATCTCCGGCAGCGCGGACGCGGCGTTGAGCAGCAAGGCGAGCGAGGGCGTCATCAGAGCTTGCTCTGCGCGACGTGCGCCAGCAGATCGGCGACCGAGGCGTGCATCACATCGGTCAGCGGCTTGGGATAGATGCCCATCGCCAGCACCACGACCACCAGCACCGCGAGCAGCCAAAATTCACGGCGCGACAGGTCGGTCAGCGACGCCACCCTGGCGTTGGTGACCGCGCCATACCACACGCGCTTGTACATCCACAGCGTGTACGCGGCCGCCAGGATCAGGGTCAGCGCGGCGAGGAAGCCAATCCAGAAATTGGCCTTGACTGCGGCCAGGATGATCATGAATTCGCCGACGAAACCGCTGGTGCCGGGCAAGCCGGCGTTGGCCATCGCGAACAGCATCGCGAAGGCGGCGAACTTGGGCATGGTGTTGACCACGCCGCCAAAGTCTGCGATCAGATGCGTGTGGACCCTGTCGTACATGACTCCGACGCAGAGGAACAGCGCGGCGGAAACAAACCCGTGCGAAATCATCTGCACCAGCGCACCCTCGACTCCCATGGCGCTGAACAGGAAGAAGCCGAGTGTGACGAAGCCCATGTGCGCGATCGACGAGTAGGCGATCAGCCGCTTCATGTCGGCCTGCATCAGCGCGACGAAGCCGATGTAGACCACCGCGATCAGCGACAGCGTGATGATGACTGGCGCCAGATAATGGCTGGCGTCGGGCAGGATCGGCAGGATGAAACGTACGAAACCGTACGCGCCGACCTTGAGTGTGATCGCGGCGAGCACCACCGAACCCCCTGTCGGCGCCTCCGGGTGCGCGTCGGGCAGCCAGGTGTGCACCGGCCACATCGGAACCTTAACCGCGAACGCGGCGAGGAACGCGATGAACAGCAAGATCTGCGTGTTCATCGACAGCGGCAGCTGGTACCACTCGAGGATCGAGAAGCTGCCGCCGCTGACCGAATACAGGTAGATCAACGCAACCAGCATCAGCAGCGAGCCGAGAAGCGTGTAGAGAAAGAACTTGATCGCCGCGTAGACTCGATTGGCGCCTCCCCAGATGCCGATGATCAGGTACATGGGGATGAGCATCGCCTCGAAGAAGACGTAGAACAGCACGCCGTCGAGCGCTACGAACACCCCGTTGATCAGTCCCGACATGATCAGGAACGCCGCCATGTATTGCGCGACGCGCGTCTGGATCGATTCCCATCCGGCCCACACCACCAGCACGGTGATGAAACTATTGAGCATCAGCAGAAGCAGCGAAATGCCGTCGACGCCCATCAGGTAGTTGATGTTGAAGCGAGGAATCCATTCAATCGCCTCGACGAACTGCATTTCCGCCGTGCCGATGGTGAAGTGGGCGTACAGCGGCAGCGTGACCGCGAAGCCGGCGAGCGAACCCACCAGCGCCATCCATCGCGCCACGGGAGCGTCCTGATCGCGATGCACCGCGAGGACGAGCACGCCCGCGACGATCGGCACCCATACGGCGAGGCTCAGGTAGGGCAGCATCGTTCCCGCCCTAGTGGGCGACCCACCAGGTCAGGAGGAAAAACACCGAGAGGATCATCGCGAACGCGTAGTGATAGACGCGACCCGTCTGCAGCTGTCGCAGCAGCCGCGCCGTGCCCGCGACGACGCGCGCACTACCGTTAACGATGAAGCCGTCGATGATCGAACGATCGCCGACCTCCGAAAACAGGGTGCCGATGCGGCGCGCGCCGCCGGCGAAGAACCAGTCGTTGAACTTGTCGAAGTAGTAATTGTTGACCAGGAGCGCATAGATGCCGCCGAGCCTCACGGCGATTTTTGCCGGCAGGTCGGTGCGCTTGACGTAGAAAAACCACGCAGCGGCAATTCCGGCGACAGCCAGCCAGAACGGCAAGCCTTCGACGCCGTGGACGATGAAGGCCATGACACCATGCCACTCCTCGCGCATTTCGGCGAGGCCCGCATGGTTCTGCGCGATCATGATCGAGTCGCCGAAGAAGCTACCGAACACGACGCTGGCGACGTAGGCTGCGCCCGAGTACGCCGAGGGAATCGCCAGCAGGATCAACGGCACCGTGACGACCCACGGGCTTTCGTGCGGATCGCGGGGGGGATGCTCGGCGTGGCCATGGGCTTGGTCGTCATGGTGCGCGTCGACGCGGCGGAAACGCTCCTCGCCATGAAAGGTCACGAACATCATGCGGAAGGTGTAGAGCGCCGTAATGAACACGCCGGCGGTAACCGCAAACTGCGCATATCCGTGTCCGTAGATCGTCGACAGCGCGGTGGCCTCGATGATCGCATCCTTGGAGAAGAATCCGGCAAACGGCGGAATTCCGCACAACGCCAGCGAGCCGATTAGCATCGTCCAGTAGGTAATGGGCATGTACTTGCCCAAGCCGCCCATCTTGCGCATGTCCTGCTCGTGATGCATGGCGATGATCACCGAGCCCGCCCCGAGGAAGAGCAGTGCCTTGAAGAAGGCGTGCGTCATGAGGTGGAACATCGCTATCGGGTAGGCCGACACGCCCAGCGCGACGGTCATGTAGCCGAGCTGCGAGAGCGTCGAGTACGCCACCACGCGCTTGATGTCGTGGGCGACGATGCCGAGGACGCCGAGAAACAGCGCGCCGGTGGCGCCAATGATGGTCACGAAGGACAGCGCGGCGTCGGAGAGCTCGAACAGCGGGCTCATCCGCGCCACCATGAAGATACCCGCGGTCACCATCGTCGCCGCGTGAATCAGCGCGGAGATCGGCGTCGGGCCTTCCATCGAGTCCGGCAGCCACACGTGCAGTGGCACCTGCGCGCTCTTGCCCATCGCGCCGACGAACAGCCCGATGCAGATGACCGTCAGCAGCAGCCACTGCGCGTTGCCGACCAGACTGATGGTCGTGGCTGCAAGCTGCGGTGCCGCCTGGAAGACCGTCGCGTAGTCGAGCGACCCGAAGTACGCGGCGATCAGGCCTATCCCCAGCACGAAGCCGAAGTCGCCGACGCGATTTACCAGGAACGCCTTCAGGTTGGCGAAGATGGCCGTTGGTCGCGTCATGTAGAAGCCGATCAGCAGGTACGAGACGAGACCCACCGCTTCCCAGCCGAAGAAAAGCTGCAGGAAGTTGTTCGCCATCACCAGCATGAGCATGCTGAAGGTGAACAGCGAGATGTAGGCGAAGAAGCGCGTGTAGCCATCCTCGTCGGCCATGTAACCGATGGTGTAGATGTGCACCATCAACGACACGAAGGTCACGATGACCATCATCAACGCGGTCAATGGATCGATCAGGAAGCCGACCGCGAACTTGATGCCGCCCGACGTCATCCAGACGTAGAGATCAGCGTTGTAGACGTTGCCGGCGAGGACGTCGCGCAGCACGAACGCCGACGCCACCGTGGCGATTGCGACTCCGGCGATGCAGATCCAGTGCGATGCGGACTTGCCGAGCTTCGTTCCCCACAGCCCGACGATGAGCGCGCCCGCGAGCGGCGACAAGGCGACCAGCAGATACACCTGCACCATGGTCATCGCGGCATCAGCCCCTGAGACGTCCGAGTTCCTCGACGTCGATGGTGCCAACGTTGCGGAACAGCAGTACGAGGATGGCCAGCCCGATCGCCGATTCGGCGGCCGCGACGGTCAGGATGAAGAAGACGAAGATCTGCCCCGCCGGGTCGGCGAGGAAATGCGAGAAGGCGATGAAGTTCAGATTGACCGCGAGCAGCATCAGCTCGATCGCCATGAGCATGATGATCACGTTGCGCCGATTCAGGAATATCCCGATCACGCTGATGGCGAACAGGATCGCCCCCAGCACGAGAAAATGCGACAACGTCGGTTGCGACAGGAACGACAAATTCCCCTCCCCAAAACCCGGGCGCCAGGCCCGGGAAACATCGCACTATTGGTCGCGTTTCTCCGCCGGCATGCGCAATACCCGGAGCCGGTCGCTGGCACGGACCTTCACTTGTTCGGACGGATTCTGATATTTGCTTTCGCGCCGCTCGCGGTGGGTCAGCGCGATAGCGGCGATGATCGCCACCAGCAGGATCGCGGCGGCGATCTCCAGCGGATATGCGTAGTCGGTATAGATTTGCAGGCCCAGCGCGCGGGTATTGCTGTAGTTGGCCGGCGCGGGAACCGGGGTCGGCGTCGTGCCGGGCAGCATATAGCCACCGACCAGTACCAGCGTCATCTCGAGCAGGACCAGGATGCCGACCGTCGCGCCGACCGGAATGTAGCTGCGGAAGCGTTCGCGCAGCTTGTCGAAATTGACGTCGAGCATCATGACCACGAACAGGAACAGCACCATCACCGCGCCCACGTACACCAGCACCAGCACGATGGCCAGAAACTCCGCCTGCAGCAGCATCCAGACACCTGCCGCAGTGAAGAACGACAGCACCAGCCACAGGGCAGCGTGCACCGGATTGCGGCTAGTCACGACGCGCAGCGCCGCGAAAACGAGGATCGCGGCGAAGACATAGAAAATGGCGGTCTGGAAAGTCATTCGACGATTCAGCGATAGCTAGCGTCGGCCGCTCGGTCCGCGGCGATCTCGGCTTCGTAGCGATCGCCCACCGCGAGCAGCATTTCCTTGGTGTAGATCAGGTCACCGCGCTTTTCGCCGTGGTACTCGAGGATGCGCGTCTCGACGATGGAATCGACCGGGCAGGATTCTTCGCAGAAGCCGCAGAAGATGCATTTGGTCAAGTCGATGTCGTAACGCGTCGTACGCCGTGTGCCGTCGTCACGCTGCTCCGATTCGATGGTGATCGCCAGTGCCGGGCACACCGCCTCGCACAGCTTGCAGGCGATGCAGCGCTCTTCGCCATTGGGATACCGGCGCAGCGCATGCAGGCCGCGAAAGCGCGGGCTCTGCGGCGTTTTTTCCTCGGGGAAATGCACCGTGATCTTGCGCGCGAACATGTTTCCGCCGGTCACCCACAGGCCTCGCCATAACTCGGCGAGCAGATACGTATTCAGGAAATCGCGGACTCGTTGCAGCATTCCGGTCTCCTCAGTGGAACAGATACGCCCAGCGCGTCTGCATCATCGCGCCGATGAAAATGATCCAGATCAAGGTGATCGGGATGAAGACCTTCCAGCCCAGGCGCATGATCTGGTCGTAGCGGTAGCGCGGGAAGGTCGCGCGGATCCACAGGAAAATGAACAGGATCGAGCACATCTTGAGCAGCAGCCAGCCGAAGCCGTCGCCGAGCGGATGCCAGCCGAAGACCTCGGCCTGGTTGAGCAGCGGCCACGGCGAAAGCCAGCCGCCGAGAAACATGATCGAGGTCAGCGCCGAGATCAGAATCATGTTCATATATTCGGCGAGGAAGAACACCGCGAACGCGACGCCCGAATACTCGACATGGAAACCGGCAACGATCTCCGACTCGCCCTCGGCAACGTCGAACGGGTGGCGGTTGGTCTCGGCAATCCCGGAGACCAGATAGACGACGCACAGCGGCAACAGCGGCCAGATGTACCAGTGCAGAGCACCGCCCGACTGCCCACGCACGATGTCGGAGATGTTGAGGCTCGACGCCGCCATCAGCACGCCCACCAGCGCGAAACCCATGGCGATTTCGTAGCTCACGATCTGCGCCGCCGAGCGCAGGCAGCCGATGAACGCATATTTCGAGTTCGACGCCCAACCGGCGAGAATGATGCCGTACACGCCGACCGAGGTCATCGCCAGGATGTAGAGCAGCCCGGCGTTGATGTTGGCAAGCACCACGCCGTCGGCGAAGGGAATGACCGCCCACGCTGCCAGCGCGGGGCCGATGGTGATCACCGGCGCGATGTAGAACAGATAGCGACTCGCCCCGGTCGGGACGATGATTTCCTTGAAGATGAGCTTGAAGACGTCGGCAAAGGGCTGCAGCAGCCCCAGCGGACCGACCCGGTTCGGGCCGATGCGCACCTGCATCCAGCCAATGACCTTGCGTTCGGCGAGCGTCAGGTACGCCACGCCCAGGATCAGCGGGATGGCGATGGCAATAATCTTGGCGACCGTCCAGACCACCGGCCAGGTCGCGCCGAAGAAGTTCGCCATCGGCGTGAGCGCCGATTCCATCAGACCGCCTCCACCGATACCGACCCGAACATCGGTCCGAGCATGCTGGTGGAAGGATGTGCCGCGGCGATGCGCACGCAGCCGTCGGGAACACTCGCGTCGGACTGCAGCTTCAACAGCGCTTCGCCGGTTCCCTGGCGCACGCGCACGGCGTCACCGGCGGCACAGCGCATTTCGGCCAGCGTCGCGGGGTTGACGCGTGCCGTTGGCGGCCTTGCATCGGCCGTCTTTTGCAGCGACGGCGCGCGCCGCACGAGCGGGTCGGCGGCGTAAATCGGCACGTCGGCGACGCGCTCCAGTCCGCCGGCCGTCGACACCGGCGACGGCGCGCCAATCGCCACGCGCGTCGTGTTGGACAGCCGAGCCGCCGTATCGCCAGGCGCCGCGAGTTCGGCACGAACGTCGTCGATGGTCTCGAATTCGAATCCGGGCAGCGCGAGCATCGTGCCGAGCACGCGCAACACCTTCCAACCCGGCCGCGTAGCGCCCAGCGGTGGCGCGGCTCCCGCGAAGGTCTGCGCGACGCCTTCGCAATTGACGAAAGTGCCCGCGGTCTCGGTAAACGGCGCCACCGGCAACTGCACGTGCGCTTGAACAGCAGTCGCCGACTGGAACGATGAAAGGGCGACGACGAATTCGGCGGCCGCCAGCGCCGTGCGCGCGAGCACCGGATCCGCGGTGTCCAGTTCGGGCTCGACGTGCAGCAACACGTAAGCCTTGCGCGGGTTCGCGAGCATCGCCCGCGCGTCGAGGCCGCCCTGCCGCGGCAGCGCTTCGGCAACGTGCCCGCCGACCGAATTGGCGGCCTCGGTCAGGAAGCCCATGCGCGCACCAGTCATCTCCGCGAGCGCCTGCGCGAGCGCGTGCAGTTGCGACGCACGGGGATGCTGCTGGGCGAAGTTGCCGAGGAAGATGCCCCTGCGCTCGCCGCTTTGCAGTCTTTCGGCAATCGCCTTCGCGGCCGCCGATGGCTCGACGCCGCCGAGCGCGTCCGGTACGGTCTTGCCCATCGCAGTGGCCGTGGCGACGACGATCTCCGCCAGTGCGCGCGGGAGTTCCGACGGCGCGACCACAACCTTGTTGGCGACCTTCATCAGTAGATCGTCGTCGGCGGAATGCAGGATCGACAGTTGCGCCTTCTTCTTCGTCGACTGCCGCAGACGCTGCGCGAGCAGCGGATGATCCTTGCGCAGGAAGCTGCCGACGACCAGTACGCGGTCGAGCGCGGCAAAATCCGCGATCGACATGCCCAGCCAAGGCACGCCGCTACCCACCGCATCGGTCTGGCGCAGCCGGAAATCGACGTTGTCGCTGCCCAGTGCGCGCATCAGCTTCTGCGCCAGATGCAGCTCCTCGAGCGTCGAGTGCGGCGACGCTAGCAGCCCCACCGACTGCGGACCATGCTCCGCGACGATGCGCTTCAACTCATCGACCGTGTGCTCGAGCGCCATCGGCCAGTCGGTATCGACCAGAGTGCCGTCGCGCATTGCGCGCGGACGCTGCAACCGATCTTCCGAATTCAGCCCTTCGTAGGAAAAGCGGTCCTTGTCGGACAGCCAGCACTCGTTGATCGCCTCGTTTTCGAGCGGCACGACGCGCATCACGCGATCGTTTTTCACCTGCACGACCAGGTTGCTGCCCAGTCCATCGTGCGGCGATATTGACTTGCGCCGCGCCAGTTCCCAGGTGCGCGCGGAAAAGCGGAACGGCTTCGAGGTGAGCGCACCAACCGGGCACAGATCGATCGAATTGCCCGACAACTCCGAATCCACCGTCTTGCCTATGAAGGTCATGATTTCCGAATGCTCGCCGCGCCCGGCCATGCCCAGCTCCATGATCCCGGCGATTTCCTGGCCGAAGCGCACGCAGCGCGTGCAATGGATGCAGCGCGTCATGTCGGTGGCGATCAGCGGCCCGAGATTCTTGTTGAATACCACCCGCTTGGGTTCGTCGTAGCGCGAACTCGAAGCACCGTAGCCGACGGCCAGGTCCTGCAACTGGCATTCTCCGCCCTGGTCGCAGATCGGGCAGTCGAGCGGGTGGTTGATGAGCAGGAACTCCATCACCCCCTTCTGGGCCTCCACCGCCACGTCGGAGTGCGTCCACGCCTTCATGCCTTCGGTGGCCGGCGTCGCGCACGCCGGCAGGGGCTTGGGCGCCTTCTCGACCTGAACCAGGCACATTCGGCAATTGGCCGCGATGGTGAGTTTCTTGTGCCAGCAGAAATGCGGCACGTAGACCCCGAGCTTGTGCGCGGCATCCATCACCGTGCTGCCGCTGGGCACCTGTACGGCCTGGCCGTCGATCTCGAGGTTGAGCAGCGTGGCCATGGATTCAGACGTAGTCCGCGACGAGACAGTGCTTGTGGTCGATGTGGTGCTGGAACTCGTCGCGAAAATGCTTGATGAAGCTCTTCACCGGCAACGCCGCGGCGTCGCCCAGCGCGCAGATCGTGCGCCCTGCTATGTTGTCGGAGACCGAAACAAGCAGATCGAGGTCTTCGTTCCTGCCCTGTCCGCGCTCGACCCGGTCGACAACGCGCCACAGCCAGCCGGTGCCCTCTCGGCAGGGCGTGCACTGCCCGCACGATTCCTCGAAGTAGAAGTACGAGAGTCGCAACAACGAGCGCACCATGCAGCGCGTGTCGTCCATGATGATCACCGCGCCGGAGCCCAGCATCGAGCCAGCCTTGGCGATCGAGTCGTAGTCCATGTCGGTCGCGAGCATGATTTCGCCGGGCAGCACCGGCATCGACGAGCCTCCGGGGATGCATGCCTTGAGCTTGCGCCCGCCGCGCATGCCGCCGGCCATTTCCAGCAGCTTTGCGAACGGCGTGCCGAGCTTGACTTCGTAGTTGCCCGGCCGCTCGACGTCGCCTGACACCGAGAAGATCTTGGTGCCGCCGTTGTTTGGCCTCCCCAGGTTGAGGAACGCCTCCCCGCCGTTGCGGATGATCCACGGCACTGCCGCGAAAGTCTCGGTATTGTTGATCGTCGTCGGCTTTCCGTACAGGCCGAAGCTGGCCGGGAACGGCGGCTTGAAGCGCGGCAGGCCCTTCTTGCCCTCCAGCGATTCCAGCAACGCGGTCTCCTCGCCGCAGATATACGCGCCGTAGCCGTGATGGTTGTACAGGTGGAAACTGAAATCGCTGCCGAGGATGTTGCTGCCCAGCAGCCCGGCCGAGTTGGCTTCGTCGACCGCCTCCTCACAGCGCTCGTAGGTATCCCAGATCTCGCCGTGCACGTAGTTGTAGCCACGCTTGCAGCCCATCACGTACGCCGCGATCGCCATCCCCTCGATCATGATGTGCGGGTTGTAGCGCATGATGTCGCGGTCCTTGAAGGTGCCCGGCTCGCCTTCGTCGGAATTGCACACCAGATACTTGTCGCCCTGGAACTGCTGCGGCATGAAGCTCCACTTGAGACCCGTGGGAAAACCCGCGCCGCCGCGGCCACGCAGCGCCGACTTCTTGAGCTCGGCGATGATCGTCGCCGGCGGAATTTTCTCGGCCAGTATCTTCTTCAGCGCTTCGTACCCGCCGCGCGCGACATAGTCCGCGAGTTTCCAGTTGCGACCATTGAGGCCGGCCAGGATGATCGCTTCCGGTCCGTAGTCGATGAATTCCATGGGCGCGTTCATCGCTGGCCCTCGGTGCGCAGTTCAGCAAGCAATCCATCGAGCTGCTCTGGCTTCATCCAGCTGCACATGCGCTTGTTGTTCACCAGCACCACGGGGGCGTCACCGCATGCGCCCATGCACTCGCCTTCCTTCAGTGTGAACAGTCCATCGCCCGTCGTCTCGCCAAAGCCAATGCCCAGCGTGTGCTTGAGATGCTCCGCCGCCTGGTTGGCGTTCTGCAGCGCGCATGGCAGGTTGGTGCAGATCGTCAGCTTGTATTTGCCGGTCGGCTCGGTGTTGTACATCTCGTAGAACGTGGCGACTTCGTAGACGGCGATTGGTGGCATGCCGAGGTAGTCCGCGACGAAATCCATGGTTTCCGTCGCCAACCAGCCTTTCTCGTCCTGCGCGACGGCCAGCGCGGCCATCACCGCCGACTGCCTCTGGGCCGGCGGATACTTGGCGATCTCGCGATCGATTTTCTGCAGTGCGCCAGCACTCAGCATGGGCAATGGGTACGCGGGCAACCGTTCGACCGAAGGGCGACGGGGGTGACGGCGCAGGCGATCAGCGCTGCGCTCATGTCTCGTTCGTCCAGTAGTCCACGTGACCATCCACGCGCGTCATGTGGCGCAGGCCGCCCCCGAACGCGCCTACTTTTCCCGAATCCGGATACTCACAGACATCCGCCGGCATCATGGTGCTGACCGACAGGTAGACGAGTTCCGCGGTCGAATCGTTGACGATCTGATGCGCGGACTCGGGGCCTCCCGTCGGGCAGCAGATGAAATCGCCAGCGCGAATGCGTCGAGTCTCGTTACCGTAGCGCAGCGTTCCCGTGCCCTTGACGATGAAGAACATCTCCTCCTCGCCGCGGTGGCTATGAAAGGGGCACGATCGCTTGCCGGAAGGAACGACGTCGTACGAATAGCCAAGGTCCTTCGCGCCGAGCAGCGGGCCGACGCGAGCGGCACGGCACTCGAACTTGTCGCCCTTGGTGAAATGCTCGAGCTGCAACTCATCGATGTTCACGACCCTGGAATCGATCACGCTCATCGGTCGACCTCGCCGAAGACGATGTCCTGCGTGCCGATGATGGCGACAACGTCGGCGATCATGTGCCCGCGCGACATTTCATC
>JBDTLK010000036.1:0-24818 GCA_039934835.1 Edaphobacterium sp. (SeqCode)
GAATATCTGCATCTACCATGATGCCAGCGAGCTCTGGTGTCAGGACTTCAGGCTTCCAGTGGAGGATGGCGGCTGCCTTGGATGGATTCCCTATAAGTGAGTCCACCTCTGTGGGGCGCAAGTATCGCTCATCAGCGTGATTGGCGACGACGAGCCCGGCCGCTCGCTGGAACGCCTGCTCGCGGCGGATCGCGTGCGCACCTCGCTGCATCGCGACGCGGCGTTGCCGACCACGGTCAAGCTGCGGGTCATCGGCAGGCAGCAGCAGCTGCTGCGCATCGATTTCGAGACCATGCCGTCCAATGCCGCGCTCGACGCGAAGCTTGCCGACTTCGAGAGCGCACTGCCGGACTTCGATGTGGTGGTGCTGTCCGATTACGGCAAAGGCGGCCTGGCGCACATCGCCCGGATGATCGAGCGCGCGCGCGCGCGCGGCACGCCGGTGCTGGTCGATCCCAAAGGCGACGATTACGGACGCTATCGCGGCGCGACGCTGCTCACGCCCAATCGGACCGAGTTTCGCGAAGTCGCCGGAAGCTGGCGCACCGAGGCCGAGCTCGCGACCAAGGCGCAGGCGCTGCGCGCCGACCTCGCCCTCGGCGCGCTCCTGATTACACGCTCCGAAGAAGGCATGTCGCTGTACACCGACCAGGGCGCGCAGCACTTCCCGGCGCAGGCGCGCGAGGTCTACGACGTGTCCGGCGCGGGCGACACGGTCATCTCGACGCTGGGTGTGCTGCTCGGCGCACGCGCCGATCTCGGCAGCGCCGTGCGCATCGCCAACCAGGCCGCAGGCGTAGTCGTGGGCAAGCTCGGCACCGCGGTCGTGCATCCGGCTGAATTCGTCTAAGCGGACCCTATGGCGGACCCCAAGGTTGCAGTGCCGCCGCGTGCAGTCTGTCCGGCAACGACGCGCGAGCGCCTCAAGCAGGTTATCCTGGCGCGCTTTCCAGTACGCGCGCACCTCTCGCTGATTCTGGCCGGCTGCTTCGCCAGCGGCTTGTTGGCGACAACGCTGTTGCACTGGGCAGGCGTGGACGCGATGCTCATTCGCTATCCGCTGGCGCTGCTGGTTGCCTACGGCGCGTTCCTGCTGGGCATCCGCATGTGGCTTTACTACGCGGGCTACGGACGAGCGCTCGAGAATGGCACCGGCAACGCGGTTCGCAAGCGCGCCAGCGACGCCCTGGATTGGTTCAGCGGCACCGGTGGATCCTGGGGGTCGTCCGGCTCTGGCGGGTCGGGACCGTCATCGCTCGGCAGCGGCGGCGGTGCGTCCGGCGGCGGCGGTGCGTCGGCGAGTTTCGACGTGCCGGCAGGCACGCGGGCGTCGCTCGGCCTGATCGGCTCCAGCAGCCGGTCGTCGTCGAGCAGTGGGGGCGGTGCGGATCTGGACATCGATGGCGGCGACGGTTTCATGGTCGTGGTCGCCTTGCTCGCGCTGCTGGCGACGGTATTTGCGGCGGCGATCTATCTCATCTACGCGGCACCGACCATTCTTGCCGATGCGGCATTCGCGGCCATGCTTTCCGCCGGCCTGGTGCGCTCGGTGCGGCGCATCGGCGACAGCGGCTGGGTGGGTAGCGTGGTCTCCGATACCTGGGTGGCATTCGTCGGTGTTTTGGTGCTGACGGTAATTTTTGCCGCGGTTGCGCGGCACTACTACCCGGATGCGCACACCCTGCGCGAAGTCTGGCGCAGGTTCTGAACATGGCCAAGACGAAGACCACATACGCCTGCACCGAGTGCGGTGGCCAGAGTCCAAAGTGGCAAGGGCAGTGCCCGCAGTGCGGCGTCTGGAACACGCTGGTCGAGACGATCGCCGCGAAGCCGGCGACGCGCTTTCAGGCGCTGATCGGCTCCGCCAGTGAAGTCCGGTCGCTGTCCAGCGTCGAGACGCTCGCCAATCCGCGCTCGCCGACCGGCATCGAGGAATTCGATCGGGTCCTCGGCGGCGGCCTGGTCGCCGGCGGTGTCATCCTGCTCGGCGGCGATCCCGGCATCGGCAAGTCAACGCTGTTGTTGCAGGCGATGGCGGTGATGGGCACGTCGCGGCGCTGTCTGTACGTGACCGGCGAGGAATCGGTCGAGCAGATCGCGCTGCGCGCACAGCGGCTGGGCCTGGTCAATGCGCCGGTCGAGTTGCTCGCCGAAGTCCAGCTCGAGGCGATCGTCGGCGCGATGCGCATGCGCCAGCCCGAAGTCGTCGTCATCGATTCGATCCAGACCATGTATACCGAAGCGCTCGAATCCGCGCCCGGCAGCGTCGCGCAGGTGCGCGAGTGCGCGGCGCAGCTCACGCGGCTCGCCAAGCAAAGCGCGATCACGGTGATCCTGGTGGGCCACGTGACCAAGGAAGGTGCGATCGCCGGGCCGCGCGTGCTCGAGCACATCGTCGATACCGTGCTTTACTTCGAAGGCGACACGCATTCGAGCTTCCGGCTGGTACGCGCAATCAAGAACCGGTTCGGAGCGGCAAACGAACTGGGCGTGTTCGCCATGACCGAGCGCGGGCTCAAGGGCGTGGCCAATCCCTCCGCGCTGTTTCTGTCGCAGCACGGACAGGCGGTTGCGGGCAGCTGCGTGCTGGCGACGGTCGAAGGCTCGCGCCCGCTACTCGTCGAGGTACAGGCGCTGGTCGATCCTTCGCAATCGGGGATTGCACGACGGCTTGCGGTGGGTCTCGATCCACAGCGCCTGGCGTTGCTCTTGGCGGTGATGCATCGCCACGGCGGGGTCGAGACCGGCGGCTCGGATGTCTACGTGAATGCGGTGGGCGGCATGCGCATCGGCGAACCCGCTGCCGATTTGGCGGTGCTGATGGCAGTCTACTCATCTTTAAAAAACAAGCCATTGGAGAGTAAATCTCTAGTTTTTGGTGAGGTAGGATTGGCAGGTGAAATACGGCCCGTGCAGCGCGGTCAGGAACGGCTGCGCGAGGCCGCAAAGCTGGGCTTCAAGCGGGCTGTGATTCCGGCAGCGAACAGGCCGAAGCAAGCCATCGACGGCATGGACATCGTCGCGATCGAGCGCATCGGCGAGGCCATCAACTGGTTGAATGGCTAGTCCGCGCGCGGCTCACGGCCGCATCGGCGCCGGGCAGAACCAGCAGCGCAGGCACTATCGCTGACCGCAGGAGTTTGTATTGACGCCAAGGCATCGATGGCGTGCAATAGAGCGTGCACGTGCGCGTGCTGGCGAAGGCCGGCGTCTGTTTCCCAGGTCAACCTCAGAGGAGTGTACGACATCATGGCAACCAAATCGTCACCGAAGCCGGCCAAGCGCACGCGTGCCCGTCCGAGCAAGCCGCGCGCCAAGGCCGCACCCAAGGCCGCACCAAAGGCGGCAACGTTCACCATGCCGAAGCAACCGAATTTTGGCGATCTGGCGAAGATGGCCAAGGCGATGACCCCGGAGCAAGCCTTCGACCTCTACAAGACCAACTCCAAGCTCGCGCTCGACGTCATCAACGCCGCGATCGAGAACACGGCGCGCTTGCGCAAAATGCAGTTCGAAGGCGAAGTGGAGGCGCGCGACATGCAGAAAAAGGCTCTGCGTCACGCTGCGGAGGCAAGTACCCCGCAAACGCTGATGGCCGCGGGGCAAAGCGTCACGCAGGAAGCGGTCGAGCGCTCGATGCGCTACTGGACCGAGATGTTCGACATGATCGTCGAAATGCAGAAGCGTCTGTTCACGCTGATGGAGGACCAGATGGCGGGCGTGCCCGGCGCAAAAGAAGCCAAGGCTGCGATGGCCATGCTGCCGGACATGCGGCAGGCGCAGAACCTGGTCAAGGCGATGCAGGGCGTGATGTCCTCGGGCGGCAACGCGTTCGAGTCGATGCAGAAGGTGATGGGCGATTTCGCCCGCATGGCGCAGCAATCGATGCCGGGGATGAAGCGGTGAGGCGAGTTGACGGCGGCGCAATCCGCGCCGCGGTTCACGCCGTTGTTGAATACACCGGCGCGCGATTATCGAGCGATTGCGGCAGGCCCGCGTAGTTCGGGAGGTTTGTCGCGCGGATGCCCACGGGCAGGCAGCCGGCGAGCATGGTGGCGAACAACAAACAGGTAACTAGCTTCACGGCACTGTCTCCCGGGTCGGCGCCCGGGTATTCAGCGCGACCAATGCGGCATTGTACGTGGCGAGCGTCCGCGGTGCACGCGGCGACAACTGCTTGCGCTCCGCTCGGCGCTGCGCGCGACGCGATCGCCCACCGCACCCTTGTTCAAGCAACATCGCTAGCGGTGCGTACAGCTTTGCCTCCGGCGTCTGTGCAAGCGCGGATCAAGTCGGATGCTTCGTCTTCGCCCAATTGGTCGACATTGCATCCAGCGATCTGCTTAGGTGCACCCCGCATCGCACGCTTTGCTCTCGATCACCGGTTCTCGGTTGACTATGCTTCGGCGCGGGACGACGGGGGCGGCAATCGCTGGCTGTACATCGGCGACCTCAACGCCGGTAATACGATCATAGCGTGGAACAACGCGAAGTTGACCGATGCCGGGTGTGGGTGAACGGCAGCTCGTCGACGATGAACAAGGCCGACTTTGCGCCGGTCGGTGTGGAGCAGGTGTTAGCGAAGGTAGCGCGTGTGCCGATCACCACCTGGCGTTATAAGGAGGGTGAAGGCGGGGTGCGTCACTTGGGACCGATGGCGGAGGATTTCTGGGCAGCATTCAGTATCGGCTATGGTGACCACACCATTGCGGACCTCGATGCGCGCGGCGTGGCGCTGGCGGCGATCCAGGGGTTGCATCAAACGATGCGACAACAGATGCAGCAGAAGGACCGCGAGCTCGCGCAAACTGAAGCGCAGACTGCGATCCATCGAGGCCAAGCTCGGATGGTGAGGTCTACGCGCCTGGGGCGCGTTGCGGTGAGTCTGCAAATGCGTGCCGCGCATCCCAGGCAGCACCGAGCTGCGGGAAACCGCGCCGGTGTGGATGGCCGATGCGCTCGCAGGTCACCGTCACCACCCCACCGATGCGGGCGGTCCGCATCTTGGCGCAGCGGAGCGGCTGCGGCAGGCGATCGACCCTTCGCTACCTCCCGGCGAGCGTCCGCGACTGATTGGTGCCCAGGGCCGGAATCGAACCGGCACGACCCGTTAAGGTCTGGGGATTTTCCTGCCACTTCGGCTTTCGCCGCCCCTTGCGGGTTCGTGGTCTGGAGCACGCCTTCACCGTAGCCGCGCTGGCAAGTAACGCCCCTTCGCGACCTTAGGTGCCCGCCGTCTGCTCTCTACACCTTTCCCCGGACCGCGAGGACTTGGTTCGGTGTCGGCTCGAACACGTTGCAGTGTTCAGGGCGTTCGCCGAGTTTGACGGGCTACACCTCGAGAATTTCTTCAAGAGGGCTCAAATTTGCTCTAAGTCCCCTGTGTCTACCAATTTCACCACCCGGGCCGCAACTGCCGGGCCCCGAAGCCGCGGGGCCGTATATTGGGGCAGTCTTGAGTTTACTCGCTATGACGGAACAGTCGGCGCCACAATCGCGCAAGATCCGGCGCTTGCAAGCAACGCGTGGTCTGGAACTTGCTTTGTAACCAATCCAAGTTTGCGTCTCGCCGCAAGGAAGGGGCACGGGGCCCGGAGTCATGGCAGATTCTCTGAACCGGTTGAATATGTTCGCGCTGTCTCGCGGCGTCGCACTGGGGCTGGGCGCGTGCATGCTGCTCGGTGCAGCAGTTGTCGATTACGCGACCACCGCCGAGATCTCGGTGTCCGCGCTCTATCTGTTTGCGATTCTGACCGTGACCTGGAATTGCGGTGCCGCGTGGGGCTTCGTCTTTGTCGTCGTCGCTTCAGCGTTCCAGGTTGCGCTGGGTTTGTTGCAAGGCCATCCGTTCACGTCGACCCTGTATTTCTTCTACGCGCAAGGCAATATTCTGTTCGAGTACTGCGTCGTGGTTTTTCTGACGATCCAACTGCGGCGGCTGTTCGAGCGCGAACGCCACACCGCCCGTGTCGACATCTTGACGGGCGTGCGCAACCGACAGGGCTTTTATGAGGTGCTGGAGAGCGAGATCGAGCGCCATGTGCGCAACGGCGCAAGCTTCTGCCTCGCCTACATCGACGTAGACGACTTCAAGGGCGTCAACGATCGCTACGGCCACGCCGAAGGCGACCGCCTGCTCGAAGCGGTCGGTCATGTCACGGCAAAGAGCATTCGGCGCAGCGACACGGTGGGTCGGCTGGGCGGCGATGAATTCGCCGTACTCTTTCCGGAGACGAATCAGGCCGAGGCACTGGCCATCGAATACAAATTGCGCTCGGCGTTGACCACGATCACCCAGCCGCGACCCTGGTGGTCGGTGAGCTTCAGTGTCGGGATTGCGACCTTCGCCAGCATGCCGAGCTCGGCCGATGCTGCCATGGCGTACGTCGACCAGCTGATGTACCGCGCCAAGAGGGCGGGCAAGTCGACCACAGTCTCCGGCGTCTACGACGAGGTCATGGCGGCATCGGCCAGCACCGGCGCGGACAAGTTTCGCCGCTACGGGCGCGACGCGCGCGGCTAGAATCCCGCGTTTATGCGCGCGCGCGTTCCATCGCGCGATGCAGCGCGTCCTGCAGCCATCGCATCTCGCCCAGCACTCGGGTGGCGTAGGCATTGGTCGTGTCGGTCGGCGCGCCGTTGTACAACTGGAGGCCGGCGATCTCGTTGCCGCCACGACTGATGCACTCCTTGAGGATGCGAGCGCCGACATGGATGTTGGTTGGCGGATCCAGCACCTCGGCGCGATCTGCGGTCTCGAACTTCTCCGCGTGATAGCGGGGAATGACCTGCATCAGGCCCATGGCGCCGCCGTCGCTCTGCGCGACCGGGTTGAATCGGGACTCGACGGCCATCACTGCGAGGAGTAACAGCGGGTCAATACCGGACTTGCTGCCTTCACGACGTGCGCTGAGCACAAATTCGCGAGTGGCGACTTCGGAGATCCGATATTTCTTCGCTAGGATTCCAGCCAGGGCGTCGATGCCGGCAGGGTTGCCCACAGGGGGTTCGGCGCGAGCGATAGCTGTTTCCTGCAAATGCCCGGTGCTGGTGAGCGACGCCGGGAGTGAACGCGCGTCTTGCACATCGATATGGGTGGTCGACGCCTGAAGCAACGCCATCGACAACAATGCCACGGCAATGCCTCCCGCGAGAGCGCGGCGGACATTTCCCGGGAACACCCGGGTTCGCAAGTACGAAAGTGCTTGCTTCGTCATCGGTACTCTCCTGACGGATGATCGCAAGCGGAACCGTCATCCCGCAGACAACTCGGGTTCCGGCGCGACCGGTCAGGGGTTACCTTGGACGGGTAACGGGCCTCCCTGACGAAGACTTATCAGTGCACAAAGTTATACACCAAATCAATGTGTTACGACAATGCTCCAAGCCGGTGGAGCTGCCATCGCCGCCAAATGCCGCACTGCAACATGCGGCGCAGTATACAGGCCGGCACCTGGCTGTCAAGGCAGAGCCGACCTGCGGCGCGACCTCGGACGACTTTGCCTAAGCCTTTGTTTCGCTGACCGTCCGATGCTTGGGCGGTCCGCGCGTGTGAAAAGTTCAACGGCGCGCGGGCGTAGGCGACCTGAGCCTCAGGTGGATGTTCTTTTCCTGCGTAAAGCGCAGCATCTCTTCCAGACACTCCTCGCGTCCAAAGCCGGATTGCTTCACCCCGCCGAAGGGGGCGCCAAGGAAATGTTTGCCGACCTCGTTGATCCAGATATATCCCGCTTGCACCGTCATCGCGGCGCGATACGCGGTCGACACGTCGTTGGTCCAGATCGAGCAGGTCAGACCGTACTCGACGGCGTTGACCTCGCGTAGCATGTCAGCTTCGTCGGTCCATTTCAGGATTGCCAGGACCGGTCCGAAAACCTCCTCGCGCGCGAGGCGCATGGCTGGGGTGACGTCGGCGAACACGGTCGGTTCGACGAAATAGCCTTCCTGCAGCGCCGGGTCGGTGGGCCGCTTGCCGCCGTAGACGAGGCGAGCGCCCTCGCTCTTGGCCGATTCGATGTGTCCGAGCACCCGGTCCAGCTGCGCCTGGCTGACGATGGCGCCCATGGTTGTCGCCGGATCGGTGGCGAGTCCCGGCTTGAAGGCGGCGACCCGGCTGCGGACGCGATCGACGATCGCGTCGTGGATGGCGGCGTGCACGAAGGCGCGGCTGGTCGAGCCGCACGACTGTCCGCACCAGGTGAAGTTCATGCCGCCGACCACGGCCGCTGCGACTTCGTCGGGATCGGCGTCGGCATATGCGATCAGCGCGTTCTTCCCGCCCAGCTCCAGCAGCACCGGCTTGACCGTTTCGCTGGCCGCGCGCATCACCGCGCGGCCCGCCGCCACGCTGCCGATGATGGCGACCATCGCCACGCCCGGATGCGCCGCCAGCGCGGCGCCAGTCTCGCGATCGCCCGGTAGCACGTTGAAGACTCCCGCCGGAAACAGGCCGCCGATGAGTTCGGCAAGCCGCAGCGCGGAGAGCGGCGATTGATCCGGTGGCTTGATGATGACCGCGTTGCCGGCCGCGAGCGGCGCGGCTGCCTTGCCGGCGGCGAACATGAACGGATGGTTGAACGGCACGATGCGTGCGACCACGCCGAGCGGTTCGCGCACCGAGAAGTTGACGACGTCCGGACCCATGGGTATCGACGCGCCCTTCATCTCGGTGACCAGACCGGCGAAGAATTCCATCTGCGCGGCAGCAACGGTGGCGTCGCTGATCATCTCGCGCACCGGGTTGCCGCAGTTCGCCGCGTCGATCGCCGCGAGCTCGGGCGCGTTGTCGCGCAACAACCCGGCCACGCGGCGCATGATGCGCGCACGCTCGAGCGGCGGCACCGCGCGCCATTCCTGGAAGCCGCGCGCCGCGGCGACGACTGCCGCGTCGACGTCGGCGGCGGCGCAGGTGGCGACGTTCCCGAGCGACGCACCGGTGCTGGGATTCCAGGTCCCATGGGAGCCGCCGGCGAAGGGCTGATGCCACGCTCCACCGTAATATGCGATGCGATTGTCCGGAAGGTTGGTCATGTTTGAATCAGCAATTGCGTCGAGGGAAGTTTCAGGCAGTGCGCGGCCGGCCCAGCCGTCCGATCAGCGCGTTGGCGGCGATCGACACTACAAACAGCACGATCAGCAACGCGTACATCTGCGGCATGTCGAAGCGCGCGTAAGCCTGGATGATGAGGTAGCCGACGCCCTTGTTGGAGAGCTTGGTTTCGGCGAGCAGCGTGCCGATGATCGCGACGCCCAATCCCAGGCGCAGGCCATTGACAATGGGCGCGCGCATGGCGGGCAGGTAGATCCGGGTCACCATCTGCCAGGTCGACGCGCGAAAACTCTGGCCGACGCGGATCAGCACGCGATCGATCTGGCGCATGCCCGCAGCGACGCTGATGACGATCGGAAAGAAGCAGGACACGGCGCTCATCGCAATCTTCGACCCGGAGCCTACGCCGAACCACATGATCATCACCGGGAAGAAGATGATCTTCGGCGTCGGTCCGAGGTAGTGGATCAGCGCCTCATAGGCGTTCGCCAGGAAGCGGTTGGCACCGAGCAAGATGCCGGCCGCGATTCCGCTCAATCCGCCCAGCGCCAGCCCGACGCCGATTTCCCACGCGGTGATCGCGAGATTGGCATAGAAGTCGCCGCTGGCGAGCACCTTGCCGACGGCCTTGCCGATGGTCAGCAGCGAAGGCACGACATCGCGCAGCAACCATCCGGACGCGGCGACCGCCTCCCAGAGTGCGAGCACCGACACGACGATCGCAATGCGCACGATCAGCACCCGGCGCGCATCTGGCGTGGCGCGTGCCGTGGAGGTCAATGGCCCGGAGTCAGCCATCGCTCGAGGCGTTCGGTGCAGGCGAAGAAAACGATGCTGGTTGCGATCACGAAGCAGATCGCGCCGTAGGTTCCAGGCAGGTCGTAGCGCTCGGCCAGTTCGTTGATCAGCTGCCCGAGCCCGCCGAAATTGATCAGGAATTCGACGCCGACGATGTTGATCATCGCGAAAATGAGTCCCAGCCGCAGGCCCACGAACACCGCGGGCAGCGCCGCGGGCAAGAGGATCTTCCAGAACTGCTGCGCACTTGTCAGCCGGAAGCTGCGACCAACGTCGACTAGTACCTGCCGCGTCGCCACCAGTCCTTCCACGGTCTTCAGGATGACCGGCGCGAGACCGGCGGCGAAACCGATCGCGACGATGGTCGTCGCGCTGCGTCCGAATAGGACCAGGAACAACGGGTACGCCAATACGACAGGCGCCGCGGCGAGCGCGGCGACCCACGTTTCGCAGGCCTGGCGCAGGATCGCGAACCGGTAGAGCAGGGCACCCAGGGCAATACCTACTCCAGCCAGCAGCAGGCTCGCCCAGAGCACCTCCTGCATGGTTTGCCAGAATCGGTGCAGCACATTCTCTTCGGCGATGATGCGCGGGATCGACGCGAGGATCTGCGTGGGCAGCGGCACGACAAAGCGGTTGATGACGCCGACGCGAATCAGCCATTCGATCAACGCCAGCGCTAGCACCAGCGTCGCGACGCCGAACAAGCGCGCGCCGTTGCGCGAATGCGCCCACGTCCGTACCGTCACTTGCGCGTTCCCGCTTCGAGCACGCGCGTCTCGTCGGCTTGGATACCGCGGCTGGCTTCCTCACGCAGGTCGTGCCAGATCTCGGCGACATAGTGCCCGAAGGCTTCGCTGCCGACGACTTCTGCATCGCGCGGATGCGGCAGGTCGATCGCGACTTCCCGCTTCAGGCGCCCCGGTCGGTAGGTCATCACCAATACCCGATCCGACAGTTGTACCGCCTCGGTCAGGTTGTGAGTGATGAGCAGCGTCGTCTGCTTGAGTTCCTGCTGGATCTGCAAGACCTTTTCGCCGAGCAGCAACCGGGTCTGCTCGTCGAGCGCCGCGAAAGGCTCGTCCATGAGGAGGATGCGCGGCTGCGAAGCCAAAGTACGCGCAAGGGCGACGCGCTGGCGCATGCCGCCGGACAGCTCGGCGGGAAGATGGCGCTCGAATCCACGCAGGCCGACCATGGCGACAAAATGCGCGGCGCGCTCGAGGCGCTCCGCCTTGGCGACGCCGGCAATCTCGAGCGGGAACGCGACGTTCTCCACCACGTTGCGCCAGGGAAAGGTCGACTCCTCCTGAAACACCATGCCGATCGACGAATGCGTGCCCTTGACGACGTCACCGGCGACGGTCACCCGGCCCTCGTAATCGCCCAGCAGGCCGCCGATGATGTTGAACACGGTCGACTTGCCGCAGCCCGAAGGACCTATGATGGAAACGAATTCACCGGGCGCGATGCCGAACGACATGTCATCGACTGCGGTCGTGACGCCTTCGGCGGTGCGGAACTGTTTGGTGATGTGCGCGACGTCAAGCAGCTTCGCGCCGATCGCGGCGGCGGCCGCTGACCCTTGCGCAGCGAGCGCCTGGGCATCCATCAGCGCGCCGTGGGGGTCAGCGCGGCCGTCATCGACGGCGTATAGCCCGGCAGGATGCGCACATCGACCACCGCGACGCCGCCGCGCGCCACCGCCGCGATCGCCGCCGTGAACGTCGGCACCAGCTCGTCGGATTTTTCGACTGGCCCCCAGCCGAACGCACCTTGGGCGCGAGCAAGCGCGGCGAGATCGATGTCGGGATCGGACATGCGCTGGCCGATCCACTTGTTTTCGACCGGGCGCCCGCGCATGCGCGCCACACGCTCCTGGTGCACTTCGTCGTTGTAGAACGAGCGGTTGTTGGCGACGATCAGGAGCAGCGGAATGCGGTAATGCACGGCGGTCCACAGCGAGGTCGCGCCCATCAGGAAATCGCCATCGCCGCAGATCGCGACCGTCATGATGTCGGAATCCTTGAGCGCGAGCGCGGCGCCCACGGCGATGCCGGGCCCGCCGCCGATGCCGCCACCGCCATCCGATCCGAGATAATCGAGCGGCCCGCGAAACGGCCAGCTCGCGCCGTTCCATGACAGCGGAAGGTGCGCGAGCGAAACGCGGCGATCGCCCAGCGCATGGCGCAGCGCGACTGCGAGGTCTTCGGTGCCAATCTTTCCGTCCGCTGACGTAGTCGCCTGGAACCCATTCGGCTTGGCGCTGCGCGATTTTTTTGCGGCGGATGGCGCCAGTGCCTCAAGCAGCACCGGGACCGTCGCGTCCGGGTCGGCGGCGATAAAGCAGTCCACCGGTGGCAGCCCCTGATAGTCCATGCTCCATCCACCGTGCAGCGTCTGGTCGAGCGAGACCTGGATGACCTTGGCGGCGGGCTCGCCGTGACAGGCCGCCTTCAGTGTGCCTGCAAGGTCGATCCAGTCAAGGCTGAGGATCACGTCGGCAGCGGCGATCGCTTCGGCGACGGCGGGTTGCAGCAGCAACCCCGGCGGCGCGAAATGCAGCGGGTGTTCGGTCGGGAACGCCGCGCCAGTCTTGAGATCGGTCGCCACCTGCGCATCGAGCGCTTCGGCCAGCGCGACCCGCGCCGTCCATGCCTGCGGATCGCGGGAGACGCGGCCGATAAGCAGCAGTGGTCGCTCGGCCTCGCGCAACAGCGCCACTGCTTCGCGCACGCTGTCTTGGGTCGGCGCGACGCGCGTCGCCGGCGTGTAGCGGCCCGGCGCAATCGCCGGCAGCGGCGCGGACAGCGGCGCTTCCTGCATCTCGGCGTCGAGGTTGATGTAGACAGGACCTTGCGGCGCGGACTGAGCGTGCCACGCCGCGCGCAGCAGCGCCTCGCGCGCTGCCTCGGGCGAGGCGGGTTGATCGTCCCATTTGACGTAGGGCCGCACGATGGCTCCCTGATCGCGCGCGGTATGGATCCAGTCGATCCACGGGCGGCGCTTGGCCGCATCCACTGGCCCGGTCGCGCCGAGCATCAGCACCGGCATGCGGTCGCACCAGGCGTTGAAGATCGCCATCGTGGCGTGAAACAGGCCGACATTGGAGTGCACCGCGACCGCCATCGCGCGACCGGTGACCTTGGCGTAGCCATGCGCGATTGCCACCGCATGCTCCTCGTGCAGACAGAGCAGCATCTGCGGATCGCGGTTGCCGAGGTAGTTGACGAGGCTGTCGTGCAGTCCGCGAAAGCTCGCGCCCGGATTGAGCGCGATGTACGGCAGGTGCAACGCCCGCAGCGTGTCGGCGACGACGTCGCTGCCGAATTGCGGCATCGGCGGCGGGGTGCCGTCCGGGCGTTCCAGCGAGGCGGCTCCCGCCAAACTGGCGCGCGCCAAGCTAATGCCGCGGCGGAATCTGGATCAGCTCGGCGAGCTGTTCCTTGGTCAGCGGCGTCGCGGTGTACTTGAGCGCGACCGCGTCGGGGACGATGGTGTCGAGCCCGACGATCTTGTCCGGGTCGACGGCAGCCTTGGGGAAGAAGTCGTTGCGGGTGCGCCGTGCCATGTCGATCGAGATGCCGACGAATTCGGCGTAGATCTGGAGCGCCTGCTCGCTGGAATACATGAAGTCGATGGTTTCCCGGTACGCCTTCATGAAGCGATCGATTACCGGGCGCCGGCCCTGCAGCGTCTGCGCATTGGTGATCAGCAAGCGCACGGTCTGGCCCTTGAACACAGCCGCGTCATTGCCGACGGCAATAATGCGGATCTTGCCTTCGTCGAGCTGCTGCATGGCAAAGGGCGGCGCCGACCAGCCGACGTCGATCTGGTTGGTCATCACCTGCGTGAGCGTTGGCGCCGGGCCTCCGGTCGCGGTGGGCTTCGCCGTCAGGTTGTACTGCTTCATGAATGCGGTGACGATGCCGTCGGTCGACGAGCCCTTGGTCGAGAAGGCGATGGTCTTGCCGTCGGTGTCCTTGAGCGACTTGATCGGGGAGCTGGCAGGCACGTACCAGAACAGATCGGCCGCGCCGGTCGTCTCGGCACCGATGATGCGCACCGGCGCGCCCTTGGAGAACGCCCCGAGCACGCCCATGATGCCGGTGGCGACGCCGACTTCGACGCTGCCGGAGATGACCGCCTGCTGCGTCTCGCCGCCGCCCTGCGTCCACAGGATCTCAAGCTCGAGGCCATGCTTCTTGAAGATGCCTGCGCGTTGCCCGACTTCGCTGACCGAAGTGTCCCAGTTGCCGCGCTGTCCCGCCGCCACCTTGAGGTGGTCCAGCGCCTGCGCCGGCACGTCCGCCGCGATCATCATCAGCGCCGCGAGCGCACCGCATACGAACCTGAACCTGGTCATTGCCACATCCTCCTGAAGATCGTGGTGCGCGCGCTGCACGCTGTCATGGGCGGCGGACGGTGGGACCGCCCGGCGCCTGCGCAGTGTGGCTCGTCGCCACCGACGCGTCAATGCGCGTCGGGTTACCGATTCAGGTCGCGGGCGCCTCGTGCCGCAGCGCGAGTTCCTCGGCGGCGACGCCCAGCGTGTTCCAGCGCGTGGTCTTGGACACGATGCCCTCGAACGAGCTCAGCTTGACCTGCGGCACGCGTTGCGCCGAGGTGCCGATCGCGGGCCCGCCGTTGCGCACCTTGCGCGCGGCATCGACCATGATGCGCCGGAACTGCACGATGGCGACGTCGCTCGCGCCGAGTCGCTCGCGCGAGCGGTCGGCGATCGCGCCCATCGTCTCCCACATCGCGATGTCCTGATTGGGGATGCCCTTGATGCCGGTATGGCTGCCGCTCCGCATCGCGCTGCGATCCTGCAGGTAGTTGTTGGCGTAGGTGCGGATGCGGCGGAAATTCGCATCCAGGTCCACACCGACTTGCGCGCCACAGAATCTGCGCCACTCGTCCTGATCGATGCCGTCCTTGTCGCTCCAGGCGATGAAGTAGAACAGCGTGTGCGTATCATCCTGCGGAATGTTGAGGATGGCGAGGTTGTAGCGGTCGTTGGGCGGGATGAGCACGGTGAACGGGGCGACGAACAGCGTGATGCGCAGGTAGTCGTGCGTGTCCTGGTTGTCGATCGGGCGCCGGATCGCGACGTAGCGAAAGCCGAAATCGGTGCGCTGCAGCTGCAGGCGCGGCGCCTTGTCGGTGGACGGGCGCAGCCATTCGCTGGAAGTCGCTCCGGCACCCGCGACCTGCGCCGGGACCATGTCACTCGAATGCAGGCTGGAACTGTGCGCGGAGTCGATCGCACCCTCGAGCACCTGTGCCCAGTTGCATTCGACCTGGATCTTGACGACGCTGGTCTTGATGGTGGCGGACGGCGCCCACGCGGGTGGTTCGAAATCGCGCATCGTTTCGGGTGCACCCATCCAGACCCAAACGAATCCGCCGGCTTCACGGCACGGATAGGCCAGGTGCCGATTCGCCGGTCCGGGTGCACAGGCATGCGGCTCGGAAGGCTTGTCGACGATGTTGCCTTCGACGTCGATCTTCCAGCCGTGGTAGAGGCAGCGCAATCCGCATTCTTCATTGCGGCCGAGCGCCAGCGACGCGCGACGATGCGGACAATGCTCGTCGATCAACCCCAGCCGGCCGCGCGTGTCGCGGAAGGCGACCAGCTCTTCGCCGAACAGTCGCACCCGCACGGGCGGGCCGTCCGGAATCGCCACTTCGTCGGAGAGACACGCCGGGATCCAGTGCTGCCGCATCAACTTGCCCATCGGCGCGTCGCCCTCGACGCGGCACAGTAGATCGTTGTCGGCGTGACTCAACATGCTTCCTCCAGCGTGACATCGTTCAGGCGAATGTTGCCCGGGCTACGGCGCGGGAATACCATGGGCATCCTCGTCGAATGGTAGTCATTTCGAAACTTGCTGTCGAGCGCGCCCACTGCCTGCGGTTGTGCACCCTGGCGTGCGCGGCCGTGACTTGCGATGAGTGAGCGCAGGTTGCGACTTGGCGTCGCTGGATTGGGTCGCGCCTTCACGCTTATGTTGCCGACGCTGGTCGCCGATTCGCGCGTGGAATTGGTCGCCGCCACGGATCCGCGAAGCGAAGCCACGCAACGCTTCGCCCGGGACTTCGGCGCGCGCATCCATGCCACGGTGGAGGCGCTGTGCGCCGATCCGGGTGTCGATGTTGTCTACATCGCCACGCCGCATCAGGATCACGCGACGCACGCCTGTCTGGCGGCACAGCACGGCAAGCATGCGCTGGTCGAGAAGCCGATGGCGATCTCGCTCGAGGAGTGTCGCCGCATGATCGACGCCGCCGATCGCGCGGGCACGATCCAGATCGTAGGCCACAGCCACAGCTTCGATCGACCGATCGCGCGCACGCGCGAGATCATCGCCAGCGGCGTGGTGGGTGCGGTGCGCATGATCCATGCGCAGTACTACACCGATTTCCTGTATCGGCCGCGACGGCCGGAGGAGCTGGCCACCGATCGCGGCGGTGGCGTCGTGTTCAGCCAGGCCGCGCATCAGGTCGACGTCGTTCGGCTGCTCGGTGGCGGCAAGGTGCGCAGCGTACGCGCGTTGACCGGCGCGTGGGACCGCGCGCGACCGACCGAGGGCGCGTATGCGGCGCTGCTGTCCTTCGAGGATGGGACGATCGCGACCCTGACCTACAGCGGCTACGCGCATTTCGACAGCGACGAATTCTGTTCCGGCATCAGCGAACTGGGCAAGCTCAAACGCGCCGACCACCATGGTTCGGCACGCCGTAAGCTGGTGGGTGCCAGGTCCGCTGAGGCCGAAGTCGCGTTGAAACAACGCCGCAACTACGGAGGCGATCGGTACGCAGCGGCGCCGCCTGGAAGTTCGCTTGCCGGGGACGCCGATACCAGCGGCGAGCCGTGGCACGAGCATTTCGGACTAGTGATCGTCTCGTGCGAGCGCGCCGATCTGCGACCGCTGCCGACCGGTGTGGTGATTTACGGGGACAGCGCGGTGCGTGTCGATCCTCTGGACAAGCCACGCGTGCCGCGCAGCGATGTCATCGACGAACTGCACGCGGCGATCGCCGGCGGGTGTGCGCCACAGCACGACGGCCGCTGGGCGATGGCGACTCTCGAAGTCTGCCTGGCGATCCTGCGCTCGGCACGCGAGCAGCGCGACATCGTGCTCGAGCATCAGGTTGCGGTGTGCACGTAGCAAAGCCGTGCGTGAACCCGGTATGATTCCGTTTCGGCGACGGACGCGGACAACTTGGGGCCGCAGCCCGACTTCGCCTCGTTGCCGAACCGCCGTGCCATCGCCATGTTCCCGCGCCACAGGAGCCGTTTTTGTCCAAGCTGCGGTTGACCCTCGCCTGCTGGGAGTACGACCGCACTCGCGCGCTCGCCGACGGCAGCGTCGTCGCGGAGGGCATCGACCTCAACGTGCTCAACCTGCACGTCGAGGAGACGTTCTTTCGCATGTTGCGCAATCGGGAATTCGACGTCGCCGAGATATCGCTGTCCTCGTATGCGGTGTCGCTGTCGCGGGACGATCCGCCGTTTATCGCGATCCCGGTGTTCCCGTCGCGATTCTTTCGTCAGTCGTGCATTTTCGTGTCCGCGAAGAGCGGGATTCGCGAGCCCAAGGACCTGGTCGGAAAGCGCATCGCGACGCCTGAATACCAGATGACCGCACCGGTCTGGATACGGGGCATCCTGCAGGACGAGTATGGCGTCGACCCGGCCTGCGTCAAGTACTACACTGGCGGGGAGGAAGAGCCGGGCCGTGATGAGAAAATTCGCCTCGATCTGCCAGCGAAGTTCAAGATTCGCCGCATCGGCGCGACACAGACGCTCGCCCGGATGCTCGCCGATGGCGAGGTCGACGCCATGCATACCGCCCGCATTCCGTCGACTTTCCGCTCGCGACCGGGCGCGGTCCGCCGTCTCTTTGAAAACCACGTCGAGGTCGAGCACGACTACTTTCGGCGCACGAAAATATTTCCGATCATGCATACGGTCGCCATTCGCCGCGACGTCTACCGCGCTCACCCGTGGATCGCCCAGTCGCTGACCAAGGCGTTTATCGAAGCCAAGCGCCGCGTCTACGAAAATCTGTACACGACGTCGGCGCTGACGACGATGCTGCCGTGGCAGATCGCGCAGGTCGAGGAAGTACGCCGTGACATGGGCGACGATTGGTGGAGCTACGGGCTGGAGCCGAACCGTCACGTACTCGATACCTTCCTGCGCTATCACCACGAACAAGGGCTCTCCAAGCGTCGCCTCCAACCTGATGAATTGTTCGCGCCAGAGACACTCGAAGCTTTCAAGATCTGACCAAAACCGGGAACCATCGCCACCATGACCACTGCTACTGCACCACGCGGCCGATTCGGCAGCGGACATCCCGTCACGCGCATCGAGGACCGGAGCCTGCTCACCGGCAGGGGCGTATTCGCGGACGACGTCGTGCCGCAGGGGCACGCCCACGCGTGCTTCCTGCGTTCGCCGCACGCGCATGCGCGCATCCAGTCGATCGATACCAAGGCGGCGCAGGCACTGTCGGGTGTCATTGCGGTTTTTACCGGCGACCAGCTGGCGAAGGCGGGCGTGAAGCCGATACCGAACTCCGCCGACTTCAAGCGCGCCGACGGTTCGCCCACGGCGTCGCCGGCGCGGCGCGCGCTGGCGGTCGACACCGTGCGTTTCGCCGGAGAAGCAGTCGCGGTCGTGATCGCGACCTCGCGCGAAATCGCCCGCGACGCCTGCGAAGCAATCGATGTCCGCTACGAGGCCCTGCCGATGGTGACTGACGCGGTGGCGGCGGTGGCACCCGGGGCGCCGCTAGTATGGCCCGCGGCGACCGGCAATATCGCCTCCGAGGTTCGTCATGGCGACATCGCGGCCGCGGCAACCGCCTTCAAGAACGCCGCGCACGTCGTCTCGCTAAACCTGGTCAATCAGCGCGTCGCGCCGTGTCCACTCGAGCCCCGCGCGCTGGTGGCCGAATACGACGCGGTCAACGATCGCATCATCCTGCGCGCGAGCAGTCAGACGCCGACCGGCCTGCGCGATACGCTATGCACGGAGATCCTCGGCATAGCGAACGACAAGGCGCGCATTCTGGTCGGCGACGTCGGCGGTGGCTTCGGCATGAAGACCGGCATCTATCCCGAAGATGTCGTACTTGCGTACTGCACGCGCGAACTCAAGCGGCCGCTGAAATGGAACGCCGATCGGCTGGAGGAATTCGTCGCTGCAACGCATGGGCGCGACTTGAACAGCAAGGCCGAGCTCGCGCTCGACGCGGCGGGCCGTGTTCTCGCGCTGCGCGTGGCGTCGCTGGCCAATGTCGGCGCGTTTGCCACGCCGGCCGGAGTCGTCATCCAGCTACTCATCGGGCCCTGGGTGTCGACCAGCGTCTACGCTATCCCGGTCATCGACATCGGCATCAAGGCGGTGCTCACGCACACCGCGCCTACGGGCCCTTACCGCGGCGCCGGCCGACCGGAGGCGATCTACATCATCGAGCGGCTGATGGACGCCGCGGCGCACGCGCTGAATCTCGATCCGGCAGAGGTGCGCCGCCGCAACATGCTGCGTCCGGAGCAGATGCCGTACACGAACCCGATGGACAAGACCTACGATAGCGGCAATTTCGAAAAGATCCTCGATCAGGCACTCTCGCAGGCCGATTGGCTTGGGTTCGATGACCGCAGCGCGACGGCGAAGCAGCGCGGCAAGTGGCGGGGACGCGGCATGGCGAGTTTCCTTGAATGGACCGGTGCGGACATCTTCGAAGAGCGCGTCACCGTCACGGTGTCAGGCGATGGCTACATCGAAATATTTTCCGCGACACAGGCGATGGGGCAGGGGCTGGTGACCAGCTACGCCCAGCTGGCGGTTGACATCTTCGGCGTCGACATCGACCGCATCCGCATTCTGCAGGGGGATACCGATCGCGGCACCGGATTCGGCAGCGCAGGCTCGCGGTCGTTGTTCGTCGGCGGCTCTGCCGTTCGCGTCGCGGCGGAACGCACAGTCGTCAAGGCGAAGGATCTGGCCGCCGAGGCGCTCGAGGCGGCGGCGGGCGACATCGAGTACACCGATGGCGTATTCACCATCGGGGGCACCGATCGGCAGATCGGCTTGTTCGAACTGGCACAGCGCCAGCCCGGCGCGCACATCCTGCTCGACTCGACGAGTTCGGTAGACGGGCCGACGTGGCCCAATGGCTGTCACATCTGCGAGGTTGAAATCGATCCCGACACCGGCCACGTCGATGTCGTCGCCTATTCCTCGGTCAACGATGTCGGTCGCGTGGTCAATCCGCTGATCGTGCGCGGCCAGCTCGATGGCGGTGCGGTGCAGGGTATCGGCCAGGCGCTGTGCGAGCATTTCATCTACGATCCGGCGTCGGGGCAGGCGCTGACCGGCACCTTCATGGACTACAACCTGCCTCGCGCCGCGACCGTCTGCGGTTTCGTCACGTCGATGGACGAGTCGATCCCTTGTCGCAACAACGCCATGGGCGTCAAGGGCGTCGGGGAGCTAGGCACCATCGGGGCCACACCGGCGGTGGTCAACGCGGTGATCGATGCACTGACGCGAGCCGGCCATGCAAAACGCGCGGCCGGCATGCAAATGCCGTTCACCCCGGAAGTCATCTGGGAGGCGAGCCGGTCCGCGTCGTAGATACGCGTCCGGCTGCAACCAACGGAATGCTGTCTTGAAAACAATCGTGCTGCTGCGTCATGGAGAAAGCGTCTGGAACAAGGAGAATCGCTTCACCGGCTGGACCGACGTCGACCTGTCCGAGCAGGGCGTCGCCGAGGCGAAGGCAGCCGGTCGCGTGCTCAAGGCACAGGGTTTCGGCTTCGACATCGCCTACACCTCGGTGCTCAAGCGCGCGATCCGAACCTTGTGGCTGGCTCAGGACGAACTCGACCTGATGTGGATCCCGGTGATGCGCCACTGGCGGCTCAACGAGCGGCACTACGGCGCGCTGCAGGGACTCAACAAGGCCGAGACGGCCGCCAAGTTCGGCGATGCGCAGGTGCTCATCTGGCGGCGCAGCTACGATATTCCTCCACCCGCGCTGGAGCGAAGCGATCCGCGATTTCCGGGGCATGATCCGCGCTACAGCAAACTCTCGGCTGCGCATACACCATTGACCGAATGCCTCAAGGACACCGTCGAGCGCTTCCTGCCGTATTGGCACGATTCGATCGCACCCAGCGTGCTCTCGGGCGAGCGCGTCCTCGTCGTCGCTCACGGCAATTCGCTGCGGGCGCTGGTGAAATACCTGGACCGCATTGGCGACAACGAAATCGTCGGACTCAATATTCCGACGGGCATTCCGCTGGTCTACGAACTGACCGACGACCTCGAGCCGATTCGCAACTACTACCTCGGCGACGCCGACAAGATCGCGCAGGCGGCGCAGGCGGTCGCCAACCAGGGGAAGGCCAAAGTCTGACGCGCCATCCTGTCGGTTGCCAGTTTGTCGCGAGCGCGCGCGTTAGTGCGGAACCTCGCCCAGTACCGTGCAGCGGCGGATCACGCGGCCCTGCGTGGCCTGGTCGTAAGCCGTTGCGCGATGCATCAGGCAGCGGTTGTCCCAGACGATCAGTTCACCGGTCTTCCACTTGTGCTCGTACGTCAGATCGGGATGCGGTGCCATCGCGTTCAATTGCTCGATCAGGTCACGCCCTTCGTTATATGGCATCCCGACAATGTATTCGGCGTGATCGCCAAGATAGAGGCACTTGCGGCCGGTTTCCGGATGCGTGCGTACGATCGGCTGATCGACTGGCGGCTTCTCGCGCTTTTGCGCTTCGGTCATCAGGTCCTCGCCGTGGCGGCGGGTGCGGGAAAAGTCCAGGTTGTGAACCGCGCGTAGCCCGGCGATACGCGCCTTCCAGGCATCGCTCAGGCGCTCGTAGGCGCCGTACATGTCGCAGAAGTGGGTCTCGCCACCGGTCTCGGGCATGACTTCGCCGTAGATGATGGTCGCCTGCCCGGTAACGCGCTGCCACGAGCCATCGGTGTGCCAGGCGAGCGTGCCCTTGTCGGGGTGCTTGCCATTCGGCTTGCCGTTTTCGTCGAGGTTGGATAGCCGGTAGAGCTCCGGGTAGCCGTCGGCGTGGTACTGATTCATCACGTGAATCTGCACCTCGCCGAAATGCCTCGCCAGCGCGACCTGGCGGCCGGGAGGAACATCCTGGGGCGGAAACAGCAGCACCTGATAGCGCAGGAATGCACGATAGATGTCGCGGAAAAGTTCGTCGTCGATGCCTTTTGCCAGATCGACACCGATGACCTTCGCTCCCAGCTTCGGTGTCAACGGCCGGAGCTCGAAGGGCCAGTCGCGCTCTGTCTCCGCATCCGGGCTCTGTACAATCACTTCACCAACGTTCATGAGGGCCTCCGCAGCACGCAGTGTCAACGTCATGGGCAAATATACCCCGTTCCGGTGGGCGAGCGGAAGCAGCCTACCGACTCGGGCAGCAGCTGCTTCGGCAACCAGAGAACGACGTCCGGGAATAGCACGAGGAAGCTGATTGTCAGGAAAAAGACTACATAGAGCGGTAACGAGCGGACGACCGCCCTGCCGAATCCCACTCCAACGTATTTCGACGACACGAGCAGCGAAAGTCCATAAGGCGGCGTGATCAGCCCGAACGCCAGCGTCGTGATGATGACCACGCCCATGTGCAGCGAATTGATATTTCCGACTTCAGTGAGCTTGTTGATGATCGGCATAAAAATGATGATCGCCGGGACGGCGTCGATGAAGTCGCCCACGATCACGAACAGCGCCACCAGCAGGAACATTATCATCGCGCCGTCGGTGCCGGCGATCCCGCTGATGTAAGTTGCGACGAGGTCGGGGCCGCGCAGATAGGCGACCATCCAGCCGAACGCCGACGCACCTGCGACGGCCCCGAGCGGGAGCGAATAGAGCAGGCCGGCGTACATGAAGTCGCCCGGGAGCTTGAAAATGTGGCGCGGGCGCAAGATCGGTATCAGTACGATGAGGATGTACATCGCCGCGATCATGCCGGCTTCCGTCGGCGTAAACCAACCCGTGAGGATGCCGCCCATGATGATCACGGGGATCACGAGCGGCAGCACGGCGCCGCGCGCCGCAATGACGACGTCGGTGAACGGAGCGCGCTTCTTCATCACGCCGACCGGTCCGAAGAAATAGCTGTACACCATCAGGCCGATGCCGATGAACACGCCGGGCACCACCCCGGCGAGGAAAAGGCCGCCGATCGAGACGTTGCCGGTGGCGCCGTAAACCACCGCCATGATGCTTGGCGGAATCAGGTTCGCCATCGTCGACGCGGAGGCGATCAGCGCTGCAGTGAAGGCGCGGTCGTATCCTTCCTTGTCCATTTCCGGCGCGACCGTGCGGGCCAGGACGGCGACGTCGGCCACCGACGAGCCGGAAATGCCGGCGAAGAACATGCTGAACAGCGTCACCACTTGCGCGAGCCCACCGCGCAGATGCCCGACGAGCGTCTGCGACAGCCGGATCATACGATAGACGACATCGGAAGACGCCATGAGCTCGCCGACAAGGAGAAAGAATGGCACCGCAAGCAGCGTTTCGGAATCGATGCCGTGGAAGAGTTGACCAACCAGCGACTCCATGCTGATCGGTGTGAACAAGCTTGCGGCAAGCACCCCTGCGATCAGGGCGAAGGTGACGGGCACTCCCATGTAACCGAAGACCAGGAACAGGGAGCCCATCAGGCAGAGGATGACGCCGTTGCTCATTCGGCAAGCTCCACGGCCACGTTCTCCTGGTCCTCGGGCCCTTCGAAACCGTTCTTCCAGCCGTTGACGAGCTGCTCGATGGTAAACAGCGCAATTAGTGCGCCGGCGACAGGCACGATCGCCGTATAGACGGTGAGCGGGATCAGCGACGGCATGCGGTAGCTTCCCAGGTCGAGGAGCGCGTTCTGCCAGCCATAGCGAACGATCAGAACCGCGACGATCAGCACGATCACGCGGTTGGCGACCTCCATCGCCGTGCGCGGTGCGCCGGTCATCCGCTTGGTGATTTCGGTCAGATAGAAGTTGTCCATCCGGCGCGTCGCCGCCGCCATGCCGACGAACACGCCCCAGGCGAAGAACGCCGTGGTGACCTGCTGCAGCCACAGCCAGGGCGCGCCGATGGTGCGCGTGATCACGTCGCAGAGGACGGACAGCGTGAACATGAAGATGCACACGCCGCACAGGATCATCAGCAGCGCTTCCAGCCAGTCGAGCGCCTTCCATTTCAGTCGGCGGTGGCGCTGCAGGATCAGGGCTCGCATGTCGGCCATGATGGGCCCTTCCTAGTGCGGAGGCGAAACGGAGCGCGCCGGACGGAGGCGCGAGGCGCCTCCGTCCGCACAGCGAGTGCCGGACTACTGAACGTTACGGACGAGCTGCAGCAGCTTTACGGCGTGCGGTCCGAGTTCTTTGGCGAGTTGGTCCTGCACCGGTGCGGCGGCCTTCATGAAGCCGGTCTTGTCGACGTTCTCGACGACTTTGACACCCAGGGTCTTCAGCTTGTCGGCGGAGTCCTTTTCGAGCTTCAGCGCCATCGCGGGCTCGCGCTTGGAAACTTCGTCGGCAGCCGCCTGTACCCACTGCTGCTGCTGCGGCGTCAGGCTGTCCCAGGTCTTCTGGCTCACCCAGATGCAATTGTTGTTCGCCTCGTGTTCGGTCATCGACAGAATCGGGGCGACTTCGTAGTGCTTGTTGGCCAAGTAGACGTTGACGCCGTTCTCGGCGATATTGACCACCCCCGTTTGCAACGACGTGTAGACCTCGCCGAAGGGCATATGCACCGTCTGCGCGCCATAAGCCGGGAACAGGGTGTCCTCGGTCTTTGTTGCCTGCACGCGTATTTTCTGGTTTTTGACGTCATCGATGTTGTGAACTTCTTTTTTGCTGTACATGTTGCGCATGCCCATGGTGAGCAGTCCGAGCACCTGCGCGCCCTGCACC
>JBDTLK010000037.1:0-24580 GCA_039934835.1 Edaphobacterium sp. (SeqCode)
GAGCGGCAACCGAAGTCGAAATGAAGGAAAAGAAGGCACGCGTCGAAGATGCATTGCACGCCACTCGCGCGGCGGTCGAAGAAGGCATCGTTGCCGGCGGCGGGGTCGCGTATTTGCGCGCACGCTCCAACCTCAAGAACCTGAAGGGCGACAACGCCGATCAGGACGCGGGCATCAAGATCATCCTGCGCGCGCTCGAAGAGCCGATGCGGCAGATCGTCAACAACGCCGGTGACGAGCCGTCGGTGGTGGTCAACAAGGTTGTCGAGGGCAAGGGCAACTACGGTTACAACGCCCAGACCGGTCAGTACGGTGACCTGGTTGAAATGGGCGTTGTCGATCCGACTAAGGTGACGCGCTTTGCGCTGCAGAATGCCGCGTCCGTTGCGAGCCTGATGCTGACGACCGAAGCGATGATTGCCGAATCGCCGAAGGACGACAAGCCGATGGGCGGCGGCGGTGGTGGTGGCATGGGTGGAATGGGAGGCATGGGCGACATGGACATGTAACTGTCGCGCAAGCGGCGGTGCAGGTTCGGCAAAGCCCCGCTCCGGCGGGGCTTTGCATTGGTGCCGCCGGCGGAGCAGGGTAGCACCCGCAACGGTCGAAATGGATTAGACTACGCGGCGTCGGCCAGTCGACCCGCGTTTGGCCTGCACTCGGGCGCAGCGTGTCGGCATGCAATAACAACAACTTATAAAACTGCCCTGAACCCCAGCCACGCACAGGAGCCCGCTCGATGACATCCGGAATGCTCTTCGCGCTCGCGATCAGCGCCTTGGTTGTCGCCGTGCTGGTGGGACTCATGCGCAGGCAGCGGCCTGGCGGGTCGAAGGCTTCCGCCGAGGGCCCTGCCAGCACCGCGCAATGGACCGAAGGCGAGACGACCCGCCTGTTATCCAGCGCCGAGCTGCCCGGGTTGTATCTGCTACGCCCGCGCTTTCTCTCCAAAGCCGAAAATGTGGTTTACCTGCTGCTCAAGGCTGCATTTCCCCGCCATGAAATTTTCGCGAGGGTGCGCCTTGCCGATGTGCTGCAGGTGAAGATCGGCCCGCAAGGCATGGAACGGCTGCGCGCATTCCGCAAGATCGCCAACCAGCACGTGGGTTTCGTTGTGTGCGACCGCGACATGACCATCGTCGCCATCGTCGACGCGCGCGAGCCCGAGCAGGTTCAGAATCCGCGCGACCAGAAGCTGGAGATCATCAAGCAGCGCTGCTTGCAGGCCGCGCAGGTGAAGTACCTGTGCGTCTATCCGCCGACGTTACCGCGCTATCGCGAATTGCGCGAGCAGATACTCGGACCAGCTGCCGAGCTGGTCTGACGCGGCTGCGCTATGCGCGCGCTGCGACGCGAGCCTGCGCCGGACGCGACCCCGGCCGCAGGGCCAGCCAGGTGCCAAGCAAGATTAGCGCGCAGCCGGTGAGCATGTTGGCGCCGATGGTCTCGTCTGGAAGTACCCAACCCCAGAGCAGCCGGAACGGCGGAATCAGGAACGTGACGGTAAGCGCGCGCGCCGGTCCGATCGTCGCGATCAGGCGGAAATAGAGCAGAGCAGGTACGCGATCGCCGTCGAGGCCAGCGCGAGCAGCCGTGCGATGTCGGCCGCGGCCACGATGTCAGGCCGCGGCGGAGGCGGCGCGCGGCCGGACCGGAAGCGCAAGCTGGCCGGCGGCGCCGCTGTGCGTGCGCTCGTGCTCGAGCAACCACGCTTTGCGCCACAGTCCGCCGCCGTAGCCGGTCAGTGTGCCGTCGGCGCCGATGACACGATGGCAAGGGATGATAATTGCCAGCTTGTTGTCGCCGTTCGCGCGTCCGACGGCGCGCACCGCGCTGCCGCCGCCGATCGTCGCGGCGATCTCGCCGTAACTTTTCGTCGTGCCCGGCGCGATCGCGCGTAGCGCCCGCCACACTTCCTGCTGAAATGGCGTGCCCTCGATCTTGAGCGCCGTCGCGAAGTGCAGCGCGCGGCCGCTGAAATACGCCTCGAGCTCCTCGCCGATCTGCTTGAGATACTTGTGCTCGCCGGGGACGACCTGGTGCGCGAGGCGTTCGCGCAGCGTCTTGAGCTCGCGCTCCAGCCCGCGACGGTCGACAAACTCGAGCAGATGCAGACCCTGGTCGTTGGCCAGCGCCAGCACCGGGCCGAGCGGCGTATCGAACCATTGTGCATAGAGACAGTCGAGTTCGCGCGCACGGCTGGGCGCTGTCCCGAACACGCGCCCGAAAGCCTCGCGAAATCCGCTGCCCGATTCGAAACCGTGATCCAGTTGCAGGTCGATCATGCTTTTTCCTACTCGTATGCCACCGAGTGCCAGGCCCATCCGCCGCGCCCGGTGGTAGGCATGGAAACTCATGCCGCAGTAACGCTGAAATGCCCGCCTTGCGCTCGATGGATCGATCCCCATGCGGGTGATGTCCGCTTCGCGCAGCCACCCGGAAGGGTCTGCCTCGACCGCCGCCAGCAGCTTTTCCACGATCACCGGCGGTTGCCTGCCGGCGTCGAGCGGCTTGCAGCGCAGGCAGGGTCGGTAACCGGCATAAAGCGCGTCGTGCGGCCTGGCGAAGAACTCGACGTTCTCGCGATTGGGCGTGCGCGCGTGACACACCGATCGGCAGAAGATCCGCGTCGTCTTCACGGCGACGAAGAAGATGCCGTCGAATGCGGGATCGCGCGCGGTGAGCGCGCGGTACATCACGTCCGGAGATGGCAGCTGGGGCATGACCGAATTATAGGCGGCGCGAAATTGCCTGCCGTCGAAATTCGGGCGCCGAATTCGCCGCTCGGCGGCGGCGCCGCAACCTCTTCAGAGACCGGCCAGCAGCGCCTCGGCCTTGAGCCGCATCTGCCGGGCCCGTTGGACGGCGTCGACGCTTTTGGCGAGCTGGTGCATGGGTATTTCGAGCCCCAGCGGAAGCCCGGCGGGCAGGCCGCGAAGGATGCCCCCAAGATCCAGCCCGCCGTCGCCGGGCATCAGCCGTTCGGCGCGTGCTTGGTGCAATAGCGTCTCGTTGTCCAGCGGTCGCGCTGCCGGCGCGTCGCAAAGCTGCGCGTAGTGGAAGCGAGCGCGGGGAATAGCGGCGATGTCGGCGGCGACATTGCCGGCGCGATCAAAGTGAATCGGGTCTATCAGCACGCCGCCGTTGTCCTTCTTGGCCGCCGCGACCACTCGCGCGCTCTGCTGCAGCGTCTTAACATCGGTCCACGGCATCGCTTCCAGGTCCATGGTCAGTCCGAGCGGTGCGCCGAGTTCGCACAGCGCCGCGAAGCGCTCGGTGAGCCGCGCTGGGTCGGGATCGTTACCGGCGACCAGCACATGCCGGGCGCCCAGCCGCGCGCCTGTCTCGAGCGCGGCGGCGTAATCGGCGACGCGAGTATCGGGCTTGAGGCGGAAAATCTCGATGTCGAGGACGGTGATGCCGGTGTCGGCGAGGCGGCGCTCGATTTCGCGCACGAGCGGTGTGTCGCCAACCGTGGGCCAGCTGAGCTCGGTGTCGGTGGCGGGAATCAGGCGCAGACCGATATGCGCATAGCCCGCCGTCGCGGCGCACGACACCATGTCCGGCGGCGAGAGTTCCAGCACTGTGAGCGCGGCGAGCGATAGCGAACGCATGATCAAGGCCGATCTAAGAAGCGAGCTCGATCGTTCTGCCGCTCTTTGCCGCCTCGTGCACGGCGAGCGTGGCGGCGAGCGTGCGTGCGGCATCGGAGCCGGTGATGCGCGGCGTGGCCTCGCCGCGGACGACTTCGCAGAAATGGCGCAACTGGCGCGTTAGCGGATCGTCTGCGACGACGTCGACGGTCTCGCGAACCAGCGGCGCGTTCCACGACTGCTCGCCGTGGTAGAGCCACAATTCGAGTTTGGGCACGCTCAACGAGCCTTCCGTGCCGGAGAAGAAGTAGCAATTTTCGGGCCTCTGCGGATAGACCGGACTCTCCCCGACGTCAATTCCCAGCTCCACGGCGCCGGTACCGTGTCGGACAAGGTGATGGTGCCCAGAGCGCCGCTGGCGAAGCGCAGCGCCATCACCGCGGTGTCCTCGACCGGAAATCCGCGCACCGCGGAAGAGGTGAGCGCCTGCACGCTGCTGATCTCGCCGCAGATGAAGCGCAGGTCGTCGATATCGTGGATCAGGTTGATCAGGACCGGCCCGCCGCCGGCTTCGCGTCGCCATGCCACGTCGAAATAATTGTCGGGCTTGCGGATGAGCCAGAGCGCGACCACCGTTGTCAGGCAGCCCAGGCCGCCGCCGCGGACGATTTCGCGTGCCTTCTCGATGATCGGGTTGTAGCGGCGATGGTGGCCGACGAGCAGCGCGATGCCCGCGCGTTGCGCGGCGGCCGCAAGCACCTGCGCCGCGTCAAGAGTATCGGCGAGCGGCTTCTCGACCAGCATGTGCACGCCGCGTTCGACGCAGGCGAGTCCCACCGGCGCATGCAGCGCGTTGGGACAGGCGATGATGGCGCCTTCGGGCTTCGCTCGGTCGAGCAGTTCGCGATAGTCGGCGAAATACGGAGCGTCCTGTGCCTGCGCCACGTCCACCGCGGCCGGATTGGGATCGGCAATCGCGACCAGCTCGCAGCGCGGCTCCCGCTTCAGATAAAGGAGATGCCGCTGGCCAAATGCGCCGGCGCCGATTAGCGCGATGCGGATCTTGTTCGGCAGCGCTTGCGCAGTCACGCCGCGGCGGCCTTGGCGTGCCCGCCAAGGAATAGACGATTCAGGTCGGGATCCTTGAGCAGTTCGGACGCCGGCCTATCCAGCGCGAGTCGGCCCATTTCGAGCACCAACGCGCGATTGGAATACTTGAGTGCGGTGCGCACGTTCTGCTCGACCATAAGCACCGTCGTGCCGGCATCGGCGAGCGAGCGGAGCAACGTCATCACTTCCTGCACCAGCTTCGGCGACAGCCCGATCGACGGTTCGTCGATGAGCAGAACGCGCGGCCGCAACAGCAGCGCGCGGCTGATCTCTAGCTGCTTCTGCTCGCCGCCCGACATGGTCGAGGCCTGGTTGTCGATACGCTCGCGGATGCGTGGGAAGCGCTGCAGCGCTTCCTCGATTCGGTCGGGCAATTCGGTGCGCGGCAGGGTGATGCCGCCCAGTTCCAGGTTGTGCCGCACCGACAGCGATCCGAACAGGTTGCGGCCCTGCGGAACGAATGCAATCCCGTCTCTGAGCAGCTCGCGCGGCGGCTTGCCGTTGATGCGCCTGCCCTCGAAGCGAACCTCACCCGAACGCGGGACAAGCATGCCGAACAGCGTCTTCAATACCGTCGACTTGCCTGCGCCATTCGGGCCGATCAGCAGTGAGATCTCGCCTTTGCGCGCGTCCAGCGTCGTTTCGTTGAGTATCGTGAGACTCGGGGAATAGCCCGCGACGACCTTGTCGAACTCGATGATTTTCTCAGCTGCCACAGCGGCCTCCTCAGTCGGTTTCCGAACTTGCTGCGTCACGTGTCGGCCGCAGCCGCGACTCGACTTCGCCGTCGATCCCTGCAAGCGGGGCCCCTCGCCGGCCACTCGCGCGGCTAGTTGCCAAGATAAGCCTCGAGCACTTGTCGATTCGCCTGCACTTCCGCGGGCGGCCCTTCGGCGAGTACCTTGCCCTCGACCATGCACACGACGTGCGGACAAAGATTCATGACGAAATCCATGTTGTGCTCGATGACCACGAAGCTGCCGCCCTGCGTCTTGTTGAGCTCCAGCAGCAATTCCCGCAGCTGCTCGACGAGGCTGGGATTGACGCCGGCGCAGGGCTCGTCGAGCAGCACCAGCTTCGGCGCAGGCATGAACGCCATGGCGATGTCGATGAGCTTCTGCTGGCCGTACGACAGGCTGCCGGCGGGAAGATGCGTGACGTGCTTCAGGCGGAACAGCTCGATCATCTGGTCTGCGTGCTCGCCGAGCCCCGCATCGGGAGGCGCCAGCAGGCGGCCCGGCATGCTGCCCTTGAATTCCTGCGCGGCAGCGATGAGGTTGTCGCGCACCGACAGCTTCACGAACACCTGCAGCGTCTGGAAGGTGCGCCCGACACCGCGGCGCGAGAGCTGCAGCGGCGACATCCCGGTGATGGCCTCGCCGCAGAACTCGACCGCGCCCGAAGTCGGCTTGATCTGCCCCAGGATGCTGTTGAACAGCGTCGTCTTGCCCGAGCCATTGGGCCCGATCACGCCGACGATTTCTCCCTGGCCCACCGACATGCTCACGCCATCGACGGCCTTGATCGCGCCATAGTGCTTGCGCATGTCCTTGATCTCGAGGAATGCGGGCAGATCCTTCATTTCGTGCCTCCCTGCGCCTTGAAGCGGTCGCCGATCGAAATCAGGCCGCCCGGCAGATAGAGCATGAGCAGGATCACGGATACACCGAAGATCGCCAGGTACCACTTCTGGAAGTCACGCAGCCACTCGGGAACCAGGATGACCATCACCGAGCCGATCACCGGCCCGAAGAAGCGGCCGGAACCGCCGACGATGACCGCGAGCAGCATCATCAACGACACCGACAGATTGAACTGGCCAGGTTCGATGAAATTGACCAGCGCCGTCAGGTAGACCCCACCGATGCCCGCGCATGCGGCGCCGATCGCGAAAGCAAGCAGCGTGTACGCGGTGATATTCACCCCGGTACTCTCGGCGCGGATGGGATTGTCGCGCAGAGCCGCGAAGGCACGTCCCCACGGCGAGCGCAGGATCCACCACAGCACGCCGGCCAGCAGGACGACCGACACGTAACAGAAGTAGAAGAACGCCAGCGAGCCGTCGAGCGAGTAGCCGAACAGTGAAGGCCGCGGAATGTTGGCAATGCCGAACGTGCCGCCGGTCAGCTGCTCCTCGTTGCGCATGATCAGGTAGACCAGCACGTTGAAACCCAGTGTCGCGAAGGCGAGGTAATGGTGTTGAACCCGCAAGGCAGGGAATCCCAGGGCGAGCCCGACCACGAAGCAGGCCACCGCGGCGATCGGCAGCACGACCCAGAACGACAGGCCGAGCTTGGTCATCAGGATCGCGGCGATGTACGCGCCAATGCCGTAGAACGCCGCCTGGCCGATCGACATCTGGCCTGCGTAGCCGACGATGAGATTCAGGCCGAACGCCGCCATCAGGTACACGCACAATAGGCTCATCAGGTAGACGCCGTAGCCCTTCAGGAACGGCGGCAGGATCGCGACCAGCACCAGTCCGATCGCAAGTGCGATTTTCTGGTTCCTGTTCATACCTTGCGCTCCTCGGACTTGCCGAGCAGGCCTTCGGGCTTGAAGATGATGACGACCATGAACAGCAGCAGCGCGACGCCTTCCTTGTAGGCCGGCGACACGTAGGCGCCCATCAGGTTCTCAAGCACTCCCACCAGAACGCCGCCGAGCAGTGCGCCGCGCGTCTGATTGAAGCCGCCGATGATCGCCGCGTAGAACGCCTTTAACCCGATCGATTCGCCCATGTCGAACTTGGCGAGGTACGTTGGCGTCACCAGCAGTGCCGCGACGACGGCCAGCACGGCATTGATGAGGAAAGTGTAGAGCACCATCCGCTTGACATTGATGCCAAGGACCTTGGCCGCGTCGGTATTCTGCGCGACCGCCTGCATCGCGCGGCCGGTCACCGTTTTGTTGAGGAACATCTGGAGCCCGATGACAATTATTCCGGCGATGATCAACGTGCCGATGTCGGAATAAGAAACTTTTAACGCGCCCAGGGCGAGCAGTCCATCCGGGAACGGACTTGGAAACGGCTCGGCCTGCGCGCCGACACCGATTTTGACGATTTGCTTTAGCGCGATGGACAGACCCAGGGTAGCGATGACCAGCGGAATCACTCCGTGCCTGATGAGCGGGTCGACGATCGCCCACTTGAAGCTGTAGCCAAGCAGAAACATGGCGACCAGGCAGGTCAGCAGGAACGCAAGCCAGAGCGGCGCACCGGCGCTGCCGATGAAGAACAGCATGATGAAGGCGGGGACCATCACGAATTCGCCCTGCGCGAAGTTGATCGTCCCCGACGCCTGCCAGAGCAGCGTAAAGCCCAATGCCGCTAGGGCATAGATCGCTCCGGTCGCGGTCCCGGAAACGATTAGCTGGATCAATTCGCTCATGCCAATTCCTTCAGTTGCGCGGATCCCTGCTCGATGATGCGGGATTCATGACAGTTTTGCCACGGCACGCAGCTCTTCGGGCGTTGCGGTGCCGAAACCAAAAAATTCCAGATACAGCGGGATCTGCTCGAACAGCATGTCGGTACCGACCTGCGTCGGGCAGCCGCGCGCGCGCGCCGCGCGCAGCAGCGGCGTGATCTCCTGCTGCATGACGACTTCGCCGACGAAGGTGCCCGGCGCGATGCGCTCGACGTCGACCGGCAGCGGGTCGTCGGCATTCATACCCAGGGGCGTGGCGTTGACGACAAGGCTGAACGCGGCAGGATCTTTCGAGCCGCTGCGGACATCGAGTTCGGGGTAGTGCAGGCGCAGGCGATCGCCCAGGGCGTCGGCACTGGGCGCGTGCGCGTCAAATACCGCCAGCGTCGAGGGCGCGGCAGCTGCCAGCGCCGCGGCGATGGCGGAGCCGACGCCGCCACTGCCGACCACCAGGCAGCGCGAACCGGCGACCGCGAAACCCTTGCGTTCGACGCCGCGGACGAAGCCGGCCCCGTCGAACATGTCGCCGAGCAGGGATCCGTCGACACGGCGCAGGATCGCATTGCACGACCCGGCGATGTGGACCGCGGTCGTGCATTCGTTCACCAGCGCCACCGTGGCCACTTTGTGCGGCATCGTGACCAATGCGCCGCGAATGTTGGTGAAGCGGAACACCGCGCGCAAGGTATCCGCGTAATCCGCGGCGCGCACGCCCATGGGAACGACGACCGCGTCGATGCCGCGACTTTCGAAATACGGGTTGTAGATCATCGGCGCCTTGACCGGCGCGATGGGGTCGCCGAAGTGGGCGATGAGCGAGGTGGTGCCGCGAATCACGGCGCCATTCCCCGGTCGTGCACGAGTTGGGCAGCATTCACGGCCACAACTAGCCTCCTCCAACTGTTCGATTATCGAACTATTGTGCGGTACATGGATTGTGCTGATCTTTTCGCTGCCAGCCTTGACGACAAACACGGGTGCTGAAGTCCTTCGTTCATCCGACTCCCGCGCGGCCTGTGGACGTCCGCGGTGGAAATGTGTTTCAATATTAACGAACTGGTTAGTACACGTCAAGCAGCATTCATTCGGTCAGTTGGGACCGCGAGGGGACCCACTGCGAACGAGGGCAACCGCAGTCAGAAGACACCACACCATGAACATTGAAGAAATCGATCGACCCGAGGCACGGCAAGGGCGCAAGAACGATCCGGACCAGACCCGTCGCGACATCATCGCGGTCGCGACACGGGAGTTCGCCCGGCTGGGCCTGGCCGGAGCCCGCATCGACCGTATCGCCGACCAGACCAAGACCAGCAAGCGAATGATTTACTACTACTTCGCCAGCAAGGAGGGGTTGTACCTCGCGGTGCTCGAGGAGGCCTATCGCAACCTGCGGCAGATTGAGGGAGGCCTGAAGCTGGAAGGACTGGCCGCGGAGGTGGCATTGCAGGAATTGGTCGGGTTCACGTTCGACCATCATGCAGCGAACACGGACTACGTGCGCCTGATCGCGATAGAAAACATCCACGAGGGCAAACACCTTGCCAAGTCACGCACGATTCAGGATCTGAACGTTCCGGCGATCGAAGCGGCTGCGCGGGTACTCGAACTGGGACGCCGCGAAGGCGTGTTCCGCAGCGACATCGAGCCGATCGATCTGCATATGTCGATCAGCGCATTGTGTTTCCACAACGTCTCGAACCGCCACACTTTCTCGATCATCTTCAAGCGCGACATGACGTCCCTGCCCGCGCTGCGGGCACGCCGGGCGGTCGTCATCGACACGATTCTCGCGGCGGTGCGTCGCCGCTGACGGTTCGGCGCTAGTCCCGGGCGGGGCGCCGGATCAGCGCAAGTAATTGTGTACGCATGCATCGTATCAGCGATGACATTGGCATTGCGCCGCATCTAATGTCGAGGCGCCAGCGCGCGATTTGTAGCACGTACGACTCGCTAGCTCGAAGCATCGAACGTGCCGTGTCGCGCTGGGCTGCATTTGCTTGCCTTTTCCCGGGGGTTTCCCGTAAGCTTCCCGGCATTGCGTAGTAGTCCGAGCTATCAAGACGGGGCCGCGTGTTCATTCGAGCATGCCTTGCCGTCGCCGGGCTGCCAAAAAATTTCGGTTCGTGTCTTCTTGGGAGGAGTAAAAATGAGCACAGCCAGCCGGCCGGTCCCACCGTCGCAAATCCCGCTTAGTTCCAGGAGCGAAGAACGGCGGGTGATTTTTGCTTCGTCGCTTGGAACTGTTTTCGAGTGGTACGACTTCTATCTCTACGGTTCGCTGGCCGCGATCATCGCCAGGCAATTCTTCTCCGCCGTCAATCCGACGGCGGGATACATCTTCGCTTTGCTGGCATTCGCCGCCGGCTTTGCGGTGCGCCCGTTCGGTGCGCTGCTATTTGGCCGGCTCGGCGATCTGGTAGGTCGCAAATACACGTTCCTGATCACCATCGTGATCATGGGTACGTCAACGTTCATTGTCGGACTGTTGCCGAACTACGCGACGATCGGCATTGCTGCGCCGGTAATTCTGATCGCACTGCGACTATTGCAGGGGTTGGCGCTCGGCGGCGAGTACGGCGGGGCGGCGACTTATGTCGCCGAACACGCGGCTCCGGGTCGGCGCGGTTATGACACATCCTGGATTCAAACGACGGCGACAGTGGGCCTGATGCTGTCGCTGATCGTGATCCTGATTTGTCGGGAAGCGCTCGGCCCCAAATTCGACGACTGGGGCTGGCGGATTCCGTTCCTGCTTTCACTGGTACTTCTGGTTTTCTCGGTTTACATCCGGCTGCGCTTGAATGAGTCACCGGTGTTCAAGCGGATGAAGGCCGAGGGCAAGGGTTCGAAGGCGCCGTTGACCGAGTCGTTTGGCCAGTGGAGCAACCTCAAGATCGTCATCATCGCGCTGCTGGGTTTGACCGCGGGCCAGGCGGTGGTCTGGTACACGGGGCAGTTCTACGCCTTGTTCTTCCTGACACAAACGCTCAAGGTCGATGCCATTACGGCGAACTTGCTGATCGCCGGGTCGTTATTGCTCGGCACACCGTTTTTCATTGTATTTGGCGCGCTGTCGGACAAGATCGGTCGCAAGCCGATCATCATGGTGGGATGCCTGCTGGCGGCCTTGACGTATTTCCCGCTGTTCAAGGCGCTGACGCATTACGTCAATCCAGCGCTTGAAGTGGCGGTTGAAAAGGCGCCGGTAACGGTGATCGCGGATCCGTCCACGTGCTCGTTCCAGTTCAACCCGGTCGGTACCGCAAAGTTCACGTCGTCCTGTGACGTGGCCAAGAGCTATCTGGCGCGCGGGGCGATCAGCTATACCAACGAAGCCGCGCCGGCGGGCACCGTGGCGAAGATCAAGATCGGTGACAAGGTGATCGAGGGCTACGAGGCCACCGGTTTGCCTGCCGACCAGCTAAAGCTTAAATCGGATGAGTTCAACAAGACTGTGTCCGATTCGGTGAAAGCGGCGGGCTATCCGGCCAAAGCAGACACCAGCCAGATCAATTATGTGATGACGTTGGTGATCCTGTTCATCCTGGTGCTATACGTGACGATGGTCTATGGCCCCATCGCGGCCATGCTTGTCGAAATGTTTCCGACGAGGATTCGCTACACGTCGATGTCGTTGCCCTATCACATCGGCAATGGCTGGTTTGGCGGATTCCTGCCGCCGCTGGCATTTGCGATGGTCGCGGCCAACGGCAACATTTACTACGGCCTGTGGTATCCGATCATCATCGCGTCGATGACATTCGTTATCGGCATGCTGCTGGTTCGGGATAACAAGGACGTCGATCTCGAAAAGATATAGAGGCGAAACCGATCGCCGCGGCGATCGGTCTCTGCAACACCAAACCCCGGCCCAGGCCGGGGTTTTTTTTCGCCGTCCTGGCACCGCCTGCGATGTATACTCGCCGCGCCGCCGGCGGAGATCGAGATGCGGAAGACGATACGCGATTGGATGCGCCAACTGGGACCCGGTCTTATCACCGGCGCCGCGGACGATGACCCGTCGGGAATCGCGACGTATTCACAAGCGGGCGCACAGTTCGGCTTCCTGACGCTTTGGACCGTGGTGTTCACGTATCCATTGATGGTCGGCATCCAGATGGTCAGCGCACGTATCGGACGCGTTACCGGTCACGGCCTGGCGTCGAATATCGGACGACATTTCCCGCGCGCGGTCCTCTACGGCATTGTCGCGCTGCTGGTCGTCGCCAACACCATCAACATCGCCGCCGACATCGCGGCGATGGGCGAGGCGCTGCGCCTGGTCGTGGGCGGACCTTCGCAAGCGTATGTGGTTGTCTTCGGCATCGCTTCGCTGCTGCTGCAGGTGTTCCTGACCTATCAGCGCTACGTGCGCTACCTCAAGTGGCTGACGTTGGCGTTGCTGGCCTACGTCGCGATGGTGCTGACCATCGATATTCCGTGGCGCGAGGTCGCCGCGCACTCGATCAGGCCGCATTTTGCGTTCACTGCCGACTATCTCACGGTGGTCGTAGCGCTCTTCGGCACGACCATCAGTCCGTACCTGTTTTTCTGGCAGGCCGCGCAGGAAGTCGAGGATCTCGACGCCGACCCCAACGCAAACGCGCTCGCGCACGCGCCCGAGGGCGCCGCGGCGCACCTGCGACGCATCAAGATCGACACGTACCTCGGCATGGGCTTCTCCAACCTGGTCGCGTTCTGCATCATCGTCGCCACCGCGTCGACGCTGCACATTGCGGGAATCACCGACATCCAGACCTCAGCGCAGGCCGCCGAGGCGCTGCGACCGCTGGCAGGCGACTTCGCGTTCCTGCTCTTCGCGCTGGGAATCATCGGCACGGGGCTCATTGCCGTTCCCGTGCTCGCGGGGTCGGCTGCCTACGCGGTGGCCGAGACATTCGAATGGCGCGCCGGCCTCGACCTCAAACTCCTCGAGGCGCGCGAGTTCTACACGATCATCGCGCTGGCGACGCTGGGTGGCGTGGCACTCGACTTCTCGCCGATCGATCCATTCCGGGCGCTGTTCTGGAGCGCGGTGGTCAACGGCGTGATCGCAGTCCCGATCATGGTGGTGATGATGCTGCTCGCGGATGACCCGAAGGTCATGGGCGCCTTTGCGGTCACGCGTCGGCTCAAGGCACTCGGATGGCTCGCGACCGGGACGATGGCCGCCGCGGTGGCGGCGATGTTCGCGACCTGGTAGGCGGCCCCGCGCGACGGCCTCCTTGGACCGTCGCGGTGAATGCGTTGCACTTCGGTGCGTCTCGATGCGCCAGCTGCTCGACCACGCCGCTGAGCATGACTGTGGGCTGCCCGCGATTAATGTGAACAACCTCGAACAGGTGCAAGCGATCGATGGGCATGGAAGTCTTCTCAAAATGCCGATTCGACGGACGCTGATTTTACCGTACCCGAGCGGCGCGATCAGCTGCGCTCCTGATGACGGATCCTGCAGGTTCGAAGCACTTCGTCGGGGTCGCGCTTCCACCAGTTGCCGGCCGAGAAGATTTCGACTTCGTGCGGGCCGCGGTAGCCGGCGGCTTCCATCCATGAACGGATCGTCGGCAAGTCGATCGCGCCATCGCCCATCATGCCGCGGTCGAGGAGGAGATCGGTGGTGGGCACCATCCAGTCGCAGATGTGGTACGCGACGAGGCGTCCCGAATGACCGCCTGCGCGCTCGATTTCGCGGCGCAGGTCGGGATCCCACCATACGTGATAGACATCGACGGCGATGCCGATACCTTCGCCGAGTTCGTCGCACAGGTCGTTGGCGTGCGCCATCGTGTTGACGCAGGCGCGGTCGGCGGCATACATCGGATGCAACGGCTCGATCGCCAGCGGCATTCCGGCGGGACGCGCGTATTCGCGGAGTTCGCCGATGCCGTCGCGAACCATTTCGCGGGCGCCGGCCAGGTCTTTGGACACGATGCGACCTTCACCGTCCCTGGGCAGTCCGCCGACCACCAGCACCAGGCACGGCGCGCCCAGCGCCAGCGCCTCGTCTACCGCACGCTTGTTGTCGTCGAGCGTGGCGCGCCGACTCGCGCGGTCGGGACCGGGGAACATGCCGCCGCGACAGTAACCGGACAGCACCAGACCCGCGTCGCGAATGCGCTGCGCGGATTCCTTGAGGCCTGTCGCTGCAACCTGGTCGCGCCACGGCGAAATGAAGCGGATGTCGTGCCGCACGCACCCGCTGATGATTTCGGACAGCGACCATTGCTGGCGAACTGTCGCGGTATTGAGCGACAGCAGGTTCGGATCGGGGGTGGCCACTCAGATACCCTTCGACTTGGCCTTGCGCAATTGGCGCCCGGCACAAGTGTTCGCGTTCATGTGGACTCGACGCCGTGCAGCGCGAGCAGCACGCGCATGCGCTCGCAGGCAAGGTCCGGCCGCGCGAGCACGCCGGCAGCGTCGGCGAGCAGGAAGAGGTCGACCAGGTGCGGCAAACTGCGCGCACTCTGCTGGCCGCCGACCATTACGAAATGCTTCTGGTGGCCGTTGAGCCACGCGAGGAACACCACCCCAGTCTTGTAGAAGCGCGTCGGTGCGCGAAACATGTGGCGCGACAATGGCACTGTCGGCGCCAGGATCGCGTCGAACCCCGGACGATCACCCGCGGCGAGCGCGGCGAGCGCCGCAGCGGCGGCAGGCGCGATCGGATCGAAGATACCAAGCAGCGCGTCGGAATGACCGACGTCGTCGCCGGCGATGAGCTCGGCAAAGTTGAAGTCGTCGCCGGTGTACATGCGCACGCGCAGCGGCAGGCGCCGGCGCATCGCGACCTCCTTGTCCTTGTCGAGCAGCGAGATCTTGATGCCGTCGACCTTGCCCACGTGCGCCTGTATGACCGCAAGGCTGACATCCATCGCGCGATCGGTGTCGGCGTGACCCCAGTAGCCGGCCAGCGCGGGGTCGAACATGTCGCCCAGCCAGTGCAGGATCACCGGCGCGCGCACCTGCGTCAGGATGTGGCCATACACCTTCGCGTAGTCGTCTGGCGATTTGGCGCACGCCGCGAGCGCGCGACTCGCCATCAGGATGATGCGACCGCCGCGGCTCTCGATCGCCTCGCATTGCAATTCGTAGGCGGCAATGACGTCGTCAAGGCTGGTGGTGGCGCGCGGCTCGAGGTGGTCGGTCCCCGCGCCGCAGGCGATCACTGCGCCGGGCGTCGCGCGCGCGAGCGAGAGGGAGCGGTCGATCAACTCGAGCGAAGTCGGCCAGTCGAGCCCCATGCCACGCTGCGCGGTATCCATCGCCTCGGCGATGCCGAGACCCAGCGACCAAAGGTAGTGACGGTAAGCCAGCGTCGCGTCCCAATCGATCGCGGGTTGCAGCCATGGATCGGCGCCGGACAGCGGATCGGCGACGACGTGCGCCGCGGCGTAGGCGACGCGATTGGGCTTGGCGGCGACCATGTGCCAGGCGCGGGGCGCCTGCAACGTGTAGTTGTGCAGCGAGCCGTCCGTGCGGGGAAGGCGGATGCTTGCCACGTTCAGGCCTCCAGCTCGGCCACGTCGAGCCAGCGGCGCTCCGCCCAGCTCTGCAAGCCGAGCTCGGCGAGCTGCACGCCCTTGGCGCCTTCGAGCAGGCCCCAGCGAAAAGTGCCGCCGTCGAACAGATGGCGGATGAACAGTTCCCACTCGACCTTGAAGGCGTTGTCGTAGGCCTGGTTGGCGGGGACCTTTTGCCAGGTGTTTAGGAAGTCGATGGTCTGCGGGACGTCCGGGTTCCACACCGGCTTGGGCGTATTCACGCGCGCCTGCGTCCAGCAGTCGGTCAGCCCGGCTACCGCCGAACCGAGCGTGCCGTCGACATGGAAAGTCGCAAGATCGTCGCGGCGCACGCGGGTCGCCCACGAACTATTGATCTGCGCGATCACCGGTCCGTGTGCACCGGCGAGTTCGAACGTGGCGTATGCCGCGTCGTCAGCGGTCGCGACGTAAGGTTTACCTTGCTCGTCCCATCGCTTTGGGATGTGCGTCGCGCCGACGCACGACACGCTCCGTACGCTGCCGAAGAGATTGTCGAGGACATAGCGCCAATGGCAGAGCATGTCGACGATGATGCCGCCGTCGTCCTGCTTGCGATAGTTCCAGGACGGCCGCTGCGCTGGCTGCCAGTCACCTTCGAATACCCAGTATCCGAATTCACCGCGCACCGACAGGATGCGCCCAAAAAATCCCGAATCGACCAGCATTTTCATCTTGAGCAGGCCCGGTAGCCAGAGCTTGTCCTGCACGACGCCGTGCTTGACGCCCGCGGCCTTCGCAGCACGGTATAGGTCCAGCGCTTCGGCGAGCGTCGGCGCGACTGGCTTCTCCGTATAGATGTGTTTGCCGGCGGCGATTGCCTGCTTGATGAGCTTCGGTCGCAGTCCCGTGGAGGCCGAATCGAAGTACACCGTGTCGTCGTTGTTGGCGAGCGCGGCGCCGAGATCGGTCGACCAGCGCGACATGCCGTTAGCCAGCGCGAGTTGCTCGAGCTTATGGGCGTTGCGCCCGACGAGGATCGGATCGGGCATGACGCGCCGACCGTCGGCAAGTGCAACACCGCCCTGCGCGCGGATTGCACAAATCGAGCGCACCAGGTGCTGGTTGGTACCCATCCTGCCGGTCACGCCGTTCATGATGATGCCAAGGCGAAGCTGGTTCACGGATCATTCTCCATTGCGAATTTTCGTTGCCGACACATGGCGCAGGCGGCGGAATGCTTCGAGAATCGCGGCGTTGTCGCGCTCGCCGTCGCCTGCCGCCACGGCCGCGTCGAGCAGCGCGGCATGCGCAGTGGTCAGCGGCAGGTGCTGCCCGTGGCGTCGCGCCACATCGAGCATAAGCGCCACGTCCTTGCAATGCTGGCGCACGCGCGATTGCGCGCTGTAGTCGCCACGCAGCATTTTTTCGCCCTTGGCCTCGGCCGCGGCCGAATTTGCCGGCGTCGCGCGCACCAGGGCGAGAAAAGTTGCGGGGTCCATGCCGAGCGCTTCGGCGAACGCGAAGCCTTCGGCCAGCGCGGCACGGTTGAGCCCCAGTACCAGATTGGTGGCAAGCTTGGCGCGTGCGCCGCTGCCGCTTGGTCCCAGGACAAAGCGCTGCGCCGTGATCGCCGCGAGCAACGGCGCAGCCAGCGCGATCGCCTGTGCGTCGCCGCCGATCATCATCACCGCATCGCCTGCGCCGATTTGCGCGCTCGATCCCGACAGAGGCGCGTCGAGGAGGGCGCTGCCTCGCTTTGCCAATCGACCGGCGAGCCGCGCGATGCGCTCGGGGTCGTCGGTACCGACGTCGATGACCAGCGCGGGCAATGCTGCGCCCGGATCGATGGCGTCCTGCAGCGCGAACTCGGTGGCGTTGCTGTCCGGCAACGCCAGGAACAGCGTGGCCGCAGTGCGAAACACGGCAACATTGCCGTTGCTCCAGCTTCCACCTGCCTGCTCGAAAGGATCGCGACGCGCTCCGTCGAGGTCGTGGCCGATGACGCTGAAGCCTGCCGTGGCGAGACGTCGCGCGATCGCCGTGCCCACCAGGCCGCAACCCACGATGCCTACAGTTTGTACGGCCACACTCATTCGGCCTTGATGCCGGCGTCGCGAATGATCTTCGCCGAGCGCTCGGAATCCTCGCGGACGAAGCGGGCGAAATCGGCTGATGTTCCGGGCTGCGTTTCGTAACCGAGACCCGTGAACTGCGCTTTCATGTCGGGGAGCGCGAGCCAGCGATTGACCTCGCCGTTCAGGCGCGCGACGATTGCCTCGGGCAGGTTGGGCGGCCCCCATACGCCATACCACGAGAAGAACGCGAACCCCGGCAGCCCGGACTCGGCGACGGTTGGGACATCGGGCAGCACGGCAAGCCGTTGAGCAGACGTGACCGCGAGCGCGCGCACCTTGCCGCCCTGCACCTGCGGAAGGGCGCCGAGCACCGGATCGGTGAAGCCCTGAATGCGTCCTCCGATCAGGTCGAAGTAAGCCGGCGTGGAGCCCTTGTACGGCACCATGACGAGGTCGATTTTCGCGTTGGTCTTGAGCAGTTCCTGCGCGAGATGTCCCGCCGAGCCGTTCGAGCCGATGCCGAAATTGAGCTTTCCGGGATTGGCCCTGGCGTAGGCGATAAGCTCACGGACATCCTTCGCCGGCAGGTCGGGCGACACCGCGATGAGTAGTGGCGCCTTCGCCACCAGCGCAATCGGTGTGAAGTCCCGATGAATGTCGTACGGCAGCTTCACCAGGTGTGGGTTGATGGCGAAGATGGAAGCATTGAACAGCAGCGTATAGCCGTCGGGCGGCGCCTTGGCCACGAGGTCGCTGCCAATCGCGCTGTTGCCGCCCGCGCGATTGTCGACGAACACGCTCTGTCCAAGCGCGACCGACAGGTGTTGCGCGAGTTGTCGCCCAAGCGCATCGGTGGGACCGCCCGGGGGAAATGGCAGGATGAGCCGGATGGTGCGCTCGGGATACGCGGCCTGCGCCGGCGGGATGGCGATGGACGCGAGGACGAGCGCGAGCAGGCCGAGGCTCGCGCGCAGCAAACGATCGGTTCTCATGATGTTGCGCTCCCGGTCTGCGCAAGATCGGCGAACGGCGACACGAATGGCTTAAGGGTCGACCAATCAGGCGCGGCAGCGGAGGCGAAACCCGGCGTATCGAGTCCGCGCAGATTGATCATCCCGTCCCGTATCGACAATCGGACACCGCCGTGCGCGCGCACGTAGAGGGAGGGGTAGGCGGCGAGGCCGCGCTGCTGCTCGGCAGCGTCGGCGCCGGCGCCGACAAAACCGTTGACGTAGTGGTGGCCGTTGCGCTCGACATGGCGCAGACCCAGCAGCGCGACGAGCGCCAGATCCTGTTGCACGGCGAGCCCGGCTTGCATCGTCAGATCTTCAGCCGACAGAAAGTAGCGATGCGCGCCGTTTTCCGCATTCCATCGCGCGCAGCGCGCGGCATTGAGCAGCGACTTGTAGACGCCCTTGCAACTCTTGCTCGAAACGCCGGAATAGCCGCGCGCCCGTGCCGCCGGAAAGGCATCGAGCGTCGCGTCGGATTCGTCAATGAGCAACGGTCGGCCCCTTGCCAGTTCGGTCACGTCGACTCCGAGCGCGGTCGCCCGCGGCAACGGCTGCTCCAGAAAGAGAGTACTTGCGGCGAGGCGCGCGAGAGCAGGCGTGGTTGCGAGCCGGCGGCAGAACCCGACGACCGCGGCGACATCGGCGTACTGCTCATTGCCGTCGAGCGTGACGAAGTATCGGGGCAGCCGGTCGAGCACGCCGGCGATGCGCGCCAGGCGTGCGATATCGGTTTCGGGATCGCCGCCGAGCTTGAGCTTGAAATGGCGATTGCCGTAGGACGCGATGACTTCTTCGAGCGTCTCGGGCAGGCCGTCGTCGACACCAGTCATCACATCGGCGCGCGTGATGGGATCGACGATGCCAACCGTGTGGCGCGCGGCGATCGTCGTGGACGTAGTCAGGCCGCCGAGGAAGGCGGCAAGGTCAAAACCGGCAAGATCGGGAGTTTGGCTTGCGCCGATCCCCGGAAGGTTGGCGCGCACGGCCCTTTCAAACGACACGTCCAGCGCGTGGCAGAGTGCGTCTAGGATCGCGCGGTCGATCAGCGCCGGTCCGAAATTGACGGTCAGCGCATTCTGCCCAGCCGCCGCTCCGGCGGTGAAAAGGGCGTCGTAGTGCGCGCTGAAGTGGCCGAACGCGGTCAGCGCCTTGCCGTGACCGGTATAGGCTTCCGTCGCGAATGCAAGCGCGCGCCGCAGGTCCACGATGTTGTCGGCGTTCGATCTATTCGGTGCCTTGTCGAACCATTTTGGTACCAGCAGCTCGGCCGACGCACCTAGCGCGCTTCGTCCATCCGCAAAGGCGATCCGCACGCGCACGAAGGCCTGCGGGCAGGCGGTGAGCGTCGCGGCGCCGAAGCGAAATGGCAGACGCAAGCGCACGTTGCGCTCGTACAGTTCAATGGAGATCACACGGAATACCGGCGCAGACATCGATCAGTGGTCCAGGGTGCCTTGGGCGTAGAAGTGCGCCCGGATCGTTTGCGCCAGTCGCGCAAATTCCGGGCCGCCCATCATCGCCAGCGTGCGCGGCCGCGGCAGGTCGATATCGTAGATGGCCGCGATCGACCCCGGGCGCTCGGTCATTACCATCACCCGGTCCGACAGAAAGATCGACTCGGGGATGCTGTGGGTGATAAGCAGCACCGTCTTCCTGGCCGCCGCCCAGATGCGTTGCAGCTCGAGGTTCATCTTCTCGCGCGTCATCGCGTCAAGAGCGCCAAAGGGCTCGTCCATGAGCAGGATCGCGGGGTCGTGAACCAATGCCCTGCAGATCGACGCGCGCTGCTGCATGCCGCCGGAAAGTTGCCACGGAAACTTGTTCTCGAATCCCGACAGGCCGACCATCGCGATCAGATCGCGCGCGTGCGTCAATCCCGGCCCGCGCGGCAGCTTGCGGACTTCGATCTGCAGCAGGATGTTCTGCAGCACCGTTCGCCACGCGAGCAGCACGTGGCTCTGGAACACGATGCCGATGCTCTCCGCGGGGCCGTCGACACGCTTGCCGGCGATGTCGATCGTACCCCTGGTGACGGGCAGCAGGCCTGCAATCAACTTCAGCAGCGTGCTCTTGCCACAGCCGCTGGGCCCGACCACGGACAGGAACTCGCCCTCACGCAACTCGAAGTCGAGCGGCTTAAGCGATTCGACGACGCCATCGGCCGACGGATAGTCCTTGGCGACGCCACGCACGCGAATCAGCGCAGAACGCGTCGCCGCGTCCGCACCGGTTGCGGGAACGGTCATCGAACCGTCAGGGCAGGTAGTCGAGCACGACCCAGTCCTGCGGCTTGCCCTTGGTGGCCGGGTCAAGACCGCCGTACTGCGCGAGCAGGTCGAGCGATTCGCCGACGTTGGTCATGGTCGCGCGCATCGGGCGCTGGCCGGCCGTTTCCTTGGTGTGATACAGCGCAGTGGTCTGCTTCAGACCGATGATCAGTGTTTCGCGTACGCCGGCCTTGGGGTTGGCCTTGAGCATGGCATCGACCGCGGCTTCGGGACTCTTTTCCGAATCCTCGAGTGCGCGCGTGGTCGCCCGGAGGAAGCGCTTCACCAGGTCGGGCTTCGCCTTCAGCGTCTCGGCGTTAACGATGATTCCAGAGCTGATCAGGTTGACGCCGTAGTCGGCGAAGCGGATGGGGTACACCGCCTTGCCCGTCGCGTCCTGCAGTTTGATCGCCTGATCCATCACGTAGCCGAGCAGCAGGTCGGCCTGGCCGGTCATCACCGCGTTGAGCTTGGTTTGCGCATCGCCGGCCACGGTCTTGAAGTCACCCTCGTTCACGCCGGTCTTCTTCAGGAACAGCGGCCATATCTGCGACATCGAATCGCCGGGAGTCACTGCCACTGTCTTGCCGACGAGGTCTTTCGGGGTGCGGATGTTCTTTTCGGAAAAGCCCATGACCGACATCGGCGAGAGCTGCAGCACGACGCCTACGGCCCTGACCGGCGCGCCCTTCGCAGCGGCCTTGATCATGGTCGGAATGTCGACGTAGCCGAAGGTCGCGGTGTTCGCGGCCACCGCCTGCACCGTAACGCCCGAGCCGCGCCCTTCCTGGATGTCCAGGTCGATGCCTTCCTGATCGTAGTAGCCGCGCTCTTTGCCTAGGAAAAACGGCGCGTGCTCGCTGTACAGGTACCAGTTCAACATCAGCACGACCTTGTCCTTGGCCTGCGCCTGCGCGCTGCCCGCGGTCAGCATCCATACCGCGCATGCGAGCGCAGCGAGTCTCAGCAATGACGTCATGATCTCCTCCTTGGAGTGGTTGAACACGAAACTATCAGGTGGTCGCGGTCATCACGTCGGCGCGGCGCGACTGATGCCACGGAATCATCAGCTTTTCCGCGAGATCGACGAGCCCAAAAAGCACCACCCCCATCATCGACAGCACGAATAGCGCGGCGAACATCAGCGGAAGGTCGAAATTGCCGTTGGCGATCTGCAGCACGTAGCCGATACCCGAGTTGGAACCAACGAATTCGCCGACGACCGCACCGACCACGGCGAGCGTCGCCGACACCTTTAGCCCGCTGAAGATGCTCGGCAACGCATGCGGCAGGCTGAATTTCAGGAACATCTGCCACCGCGACGCGCGCATCGAGCGGGCGAGGTCGATCATGTCGGTTTCGACGGACTTGAAACCCATCACCGTCGCGACGACGACCGGGAAGAACCCCAGCAGGAACGCCGAAATGATTTTCGGAAAGATGCCGAAACCAAACCAGACGACGAACAGCGGCGCGATGGCGATCTTGGGAATGCTCTGCGAAAACACCAGCAACGGATAGACGAAGCTCTCGACCAGGCGCGAATACGCAATCAGCATCGCCACCGGGATGCCCAAAACAATCGACAGGCCGAAGCCGCCGAGCGTCGCGTAGCCGGTGACCAGGCTTTCGCGCAACAGCCGCGGCCACTCGGTAACCATCATCTTGGCGACGTCCCAGGGTTTGGGAATAAGGTACGGCGGAATCTTGAAGATGCGGATCACCAGGTCCCAGAGTATGAACACAGCGACGATCAGGATCAGCGGTCGCACGTACTCCGACTCTATCACTCGACGCAGGCCGCGAGCGGCGGTGGACATTCTCCGGCCTCCTCCTCGCCAGCGCATCGGACGTGGCCGCGAGATGTTATTAACTAGTTAGTTATAAGACTAATGCCACACGCGGCCGCTGTCAACCGGCCCGAGCGCCCGGCTTCGCCAGGTAGCCCAGCACCATTGCCGTCATGTGCGCGACGCGCGATTTGCGCTCGGCGGGGCTAAACAGGTCGCGCCCGAATACGGTGGACAACGTGTAACGGTTGGACACGTAGAAGTATGCCAGCGCCGCGATCGAGATGTAGAGCTGTAGCGGGTCGACGCCTCTGCGAAAAGCGCCTGTCCGCCGGCCGCGGCGCAGCAGCTCGGCGAGCGTCTGGATCAGCGGCGAATTCATTTCGCGAATCTTACTGGAGCGCTTCAGGTGCTTCGCCTGGTGCAGGTTCTCGCTATTGAGCAGGGTCAGGAATTCCGGGTGCGCGATATAGTACGCCCAGGTTAGTTCTACCAGGCGCCGCACCCCGTCCTGAGGGCTGGCGTCGAGCAGGTTAAGCTTCTTCTCGGCGCTGCGAATGTCTGCGTAGGTTTGCTCCAGCGCAGCCTGAAACAGGTCTTCCTTGCTGCCGAAGTAGTAGTAGATCATGCGCTTGTTCGATCCGGCGCGCTCGGCAACGCGGTCGACGCGCGCGCCACCAAGTCCGTAGCGCGCGAATTCGTGCATCGCGGCACCGAGGATCGCGGCGCGGGTGCGTTCGGCATCGCGCGCGGGGCGTGCCCGCCTGGCATGCGCTCGAGGCTTGCGCGCTCGGGACGCGGCGGTTGCGCTCATGGGCCACATAGTAACCAGCTGGTTACATGACGGCAAGGTCTCCAGACACCGCCTCGCGCACCTTCCTGAACCGTCGTGGCATGCCGTCTATCCCCACGCTGTGCGTGCGACCCATCTCCGGTCAGCTCGCGTTGCTAGCGATGCTCGCCGACCTTCACGATCTTGAGCGCGTTGGTGCCGCCGGACTTGCCCATGGGCTCGCCGATGGTTAGCACGATCAGGTCACCCTTGGCGACCTGACCTTTCGTCAGCAACAGATCCTCGGCGGCCTGCAGGACTGCGTCGCGATCGGTGCTCTGTTCGAGGTAGAGTGGCTGGACATTGCGAAACAGCGCCATCTTCCGTTGCGCCGAAAGGTCGGGGGTCAGCGCGTAGATCGGGCAGCCGCAGTTGAGGCGCGACATCCACCGCGCGGTCGAGCCCGATTGTGTCAGCGAGGCGATGGCCTTGACGCCAAGGTGAAACGCCGTGAACAGCGTCGCGTTGGCGATCGACTGGTCGATGCGGGTAAAGGTTCGGTCGAGAAAATCGCGGTCGAGTTTAACGATCTCGGACTTCTCCGCCTCGACGCAGATCTGGGCCATGGTCTCGATGGTCTCGACCGGGAAGCGGCCGGCGGCGGTCTCGGCGGAAAGCATGACCGCATCGGTGCCGTCGAGGACCGCGTTGGCGACGTCGGACACCTCCGCGCGCGTCGGCACCGGATTGTTGATCATCGACTCCATCATCTGCGTTGCCGTGATCGTCAGTTTGTTGCGTTGGAGTGCGAGCTTGATCATGCGCTTTTGCAGCCCGGGAACCGAGGCATTGCCAACCTCGACAGCGAGGTCGCCGCGCGCGACCATGATGCCGTCGGAGGCGTCGATGATCTCCTCCAGCGCGGTGATCGCCTCGGCGCGTTCGATCTTGGCGATCAGCAGCGCGTTGCCGCCCGCGGCGCGCAGGAGTTGCCGCGCCATGTACATGTCTTCCTTGTTCTTCGGAAACGAAACCGCGAGGT
>JBDTLK010000038.1:0-24329 GCA_039934835.1 Edaphobacterium sp. (SeqCode)
GCCGACGCCGACTCTGGGTCGGCGCCGTTTGCTGGCCGCAGAGTGTCCTCGCACGCTTCAAATTCGCATTGGCATGACTACGTATTTGTAGTCTTCACGCTCAGGCATGGTGATCAGCGCGCTCGAATTGGCGTCGCCGAATGCCAGCACCACGTGCTCCGTGCCGAGATTGTGGAGCACGTCGAGGAGGTAGGTGATGTTGAAACCGATGTCGAGCGCTTCGCCTTTGTAGCCGACTTCGATTTCTTCCTCGGCCTCTTCCTGCTCGCTGTTCGTGCAGATAATCTTGAGCTGGTCGGCCGACAGCACAACGCGCACGCCGCGAAATTTTTCATTGGAAAGTATCGCCGCACGCTGCAGTGCGTGCAGCAATTCAACGCGCGACAGTTCGATCTGCTTGGAATGCCCGGTCGGAATCACCCGGTTGTAGTCCGGGAACTTGCCGTCGACGACTTTGCTGACGAGTTCGATGTTGGCAAACCGAAAGCGCACCTGATTGGCGAACAGGTCGATCTTGAGTTCCGAGTCGCTGTCCTCGAGCAGCTTGCCCAGCTCCAGCACGGTTTTGCGCGGCAGGATCACTTCCTGCCGCGTGTAGTCGCCCGGCACCGCGAGGCTCGCATACGACAGCCGATGACCGTCGGTCGCAACCGTCTGCAGCAGACCCTTGTCTACGACCAGGAGCATGCCGTTGAGGTAGTAGCGGATATCCTGCTGCGCCATCGCGAACTCGGCGAGCTTGAGCAGGCCGCGGAAATCTTTTTGCGCCAGCGTGATGGCCTGCTGCTGTTCCTGCGCGAGGCTGATGCGCGGATAGTCGCCGGCGGGCAATGTTTGAAGGTTGAAGCGCGACCGACCCGCACGCACCGTCATACGGCTCGCCGTGGTCTCGGTGGTCACACTGGCGTCTTCGGGAAGCGCGCGCAGCAGATCCTGCAACTTGCGCGCGGCAACCGTAATTGCCTGGTCCTGCTTGCCTGCGAGTTCGCTGTGCGCGGTGATCTGCATTTCGAGATCGGTGGCGGTGACGTAGAGCCGGCCCTCCTTTTGTTCGAGCAGGACGTTGGCGAGAATGGGCAGCGTGTGCCGCCGCTCGACGATGCCCGATACGGCTTGCAACGGCTTCAGTAATGCGTCTCTTGGTATCTGTTTTAATTGCATTGTTTAAACCTGATAACAGCTAACAGGAGCCGGCGGTTTTTCGGTACAACTGGAGAAAAGACCATCGCGCCCGCGGCTTGCCGCAACACAATCCGGCGGGAAAAAACGTGTGCAGCCTGTGGACCGATTGGGGATCAAATCGGGGGCACCGCTTTACGGCTGTTAATCAACAAATTATAGACCGTTTCGGACCCGATTCATACCGTCTCGATACCTCGTTCAGTAGCTCAATTCCGCAGCACCTGCAGCAGGAAATTAACGTCGTGACTGATCTCCGGAACCGACTCGCGAAGCTTGGCAATCTGCCGGCAGGCATGCAGCACCGTGGTGTGGTCGCGGCCGCCGAAATTGCTACCGATTTCGGGCAGTGAGAGCTGGGTCAGTTCCTTGGCGAGCGCCATCGCCACCTGACGCGGCCGCGCGACCGCGCGCGAGCGCTTCTTCGAATGCATGTCGGAAATGCGGATCTTGTAGTAGTCGGCGACCGTCTTCTGGATGTTCTCGATGGAGATCTGGCGGTTCTGCACGGCGAGCAGATCGCGCAGTGCATCCTTGGCCACCGCGAGGGAGATTTCCTGGCCATGGAAACTCGAGTACGCCAGAACGCGCTTGAGCGCGCCTTCGAGCTCGCGCACATTGGAGCGGATGTGCTTGGCGATGAAGAACGCGACCTGCTCGTCGAACTTCATCCCGGTCTGCGCCGCCTTCGACAGCAGTATAGCGACGCGCATTTCCAGCTCGGGCGGCTCCAGCGCGACGGTCAGCCCCCAGCCGAAGCGCGAAATCAGGCGCTCTTCCATGCCGGAGATTTCCTTGGGGTAGGTGTCGCAGGTAATGACTACCTGCTTGCGTGCCTCGATGAGCGTATTGAAGAGGTAGAAGAATTCTTCCTGCGTGCGGTTCTTGCCGTTGAAGAACTGGATGTCGTCGATGAGCAGCAGATCGAGCGAACGATAGTAGCGCTTGAATTCGTCGAAGGCTTTGTGCTGATATGCACGCACCACGTCCGAGACATAGGTCTCGGCGTGGATGTAGCGGATCTTCGCCTCGGGATTGTTCTCCAGGATCTGATTGCCGATAGCCTGGATCAAATGCGTCTTGCCGAGCCCTACGCCGCCGTACACGAACAGCGGATTGTACGAAGTCGGATGATCGGCGACCTGCATGCCCGCGGCGCGAGCGAGCTGGTTGGCCTTGCCGGCGACGAACGCCGCAAAGCTGAATCCGGGATTGAGGCTAGCCTGTTCGCCACGACGGGCGGCGGCTGGAACGGCGTCGGGCGCCTTGACGGCGAGAGGCGGGGCCGAGGGGGCCCGCTCGGTCGCTTCGGCGACGACGAAGGCCAGTCGCTGCGGGCGCCCGCTGGCGACGCCGGCGAGCTCTTCGATCCTGCCCGCAAAGCGCTCCTTGACCCATTGCAGGACAAACCGGTTGGGCGCGATCAGGCGCAAGCTGTCGCCCGCGAATTCCAGGCGCAGCGGCCGAATCCAGGTGTTGAATTGCTGCGCGGTGAGCTCGCGCTGAAAGGAGTCCAGGCAACTTTGCCAGAATACGGGGGTCGACATGGTGGGGTGCAACGGCGCGCCGGAAGATGAAAAGAGCGGGCTCCGCAGGGACCCGCTGCTGGCTCATTGTACTCCGTGCCGGCGCGAGTTATCCACAGCACCCAACGCCCCGCCACGCAGGATTCACCTTGACAGCATGGTGCGCAAAACGCTCTAATATAAGGCTTTTTCCGAACAAGGTCCGATCATGAAACGCACTTACCAGCCGTCGGTCGTACGTCGCAAGCGCACCCACGGTTTTCGCAGCAGAATGAAGACCGCCGGCGGGCGCAGGGTGCTGCGCGCGCGCCGCGCCAAGGGCCGCGCGCGGCTCGCCGTCTAGCCGCGTCGACCGAACCGCCCAATCGCATCCGCCAAGCGCCATCGGCTCGCCGGAGCAGCCGCGTTCGCCACGCTGTTCCGCGAGGGGCGCCGCTCTGCCGCCCGCCATGTCCAGCTGCTTGCGGTCGCGGCGTCCGGCGAGGTGGGTCGCGTCGGCTACGTGATCGGCAAGCAGCAGCTTCCCCGCTCGGTGGATCGTAACTATGTACGGCGGATGATGCGCGAGGCGGTGCGGCTGCGGCGGCCGGCAGTAAGCCGCTACGACATCGTGTTGCGCCTGCGCGCGAGCTGCAAGCGCGTGGCGTTGCCGGGATTGGCGCGCGAAGCGGCAGAACTCCTGGACGCGCTCATCGCTCCCAGCCAACCATGAAAGTGCTCTTGCTCCTCGTCCTTCGCGGGTACCAATATGCCATCAGCCCGCTGTTCGGGGCGAATTGCCGGTTCCATCCCAGTTGCTCCGATTACGCCCGCGAGGCAATCGAGCGTCACGGCGCGGGCAAGGGCAGCTGGTTGACCTTGCGTCGCCTCGGGCGCTGCCACCCGTATCATCCGGGTGGCTTCGACCCGGTCCCCTGATCGTTAGCCGCAACTTCAATTTACTGCGTTCATGGACACTCAACGTCTGATTCTGTTCGTCATTTTTTCGTTCTCCGCACTGTTCCTGTGGGAGGCGTGGCAACGCGACCACAAACCGCCGGTGCCGGTCATCAGCAGCACGCCAGGCACCGCTCCCTCCAGCGCGATCGACGCGCCGCAACCCAGCGGCAGCACGGCGCCCGGCGCGACCGCAGTCCCCGCGGTGCCGGGCACTGCCCCCGCCACGGTGCAATCGGGCGAGAAAATCGCCATCAAGACCGACCTGTATTCGGCCGAGGTTGACACGCTGGGCGGCGTGCTGACGCAGCTCTCGCTCGCCGCGCATCGCGACACCAACGACGAAAACAAACCCTACGTGCTGCTCCAGCGCAACGCCGAGCGCACCTTCATCGCCCAGTCGGGCCTGCTCGGCGAGGGCATGCCGAATCACCGCACCTTGTGGCAAGCGCTGCCCGGGCCCCGCGAGCTCGCGCCGGGCGCGGACACGCTCGAACTCAAGCTTCAGGCGACCAGCGCAACCGGCGACAAGGTCGTGCAGACGCTGACCTTCCATCGCGGCAGTTATGTCATCGACGTCGATTACGAGATCACCAACGCGGGCACCGCGCCGATTGCGCCGTACGCGTATTTCCAGCTGACCCGCGACACCAAGACGCCGAGCGTGCGGAGCTCGATGGCGCCCGCCGCCTACACCGGGCCAGTCATCTACAACGAAGCCGACAAATTCAAGAAGGTCGAATTCGGCGACCTGGACAAGCTCGCTGCCGATCCTTCGCGCAAGCCGCTATTCACCAAGAACGCCGACAACGGCTGGGCGGGGATGATAGAGCACTACTTCCTCGCCGCATGGCTGCCGTCGCAGACCACCAAGTCGCCGCGCGAGTTCTACGCCAAGAAACTCGACAACGGCCTCTATGCCGACGGCGTGATCGTGCAATCGGCCGCGATTGCACCGGGCGCTACCGGCGCAATACAGGCGCCGCTCTACGTCGGTCCGCAGGAGCAGGACGTACTTGCCAAGCTCGCGCCGGGACTCGACCTGGTCGTCGACTACGGCATCTTCACTATTCTGGCCGCGCCGTTGTTCTGGCTGCTCAAATGGCTGCATGGCATCGTCCACAACTGGGGCTGGGCGATCATCCTGCTGACGATCATCATCAAGGGCGCGTTCTATCCGCTCAATCACGCCAGCGCGCGCTCGATGGCAAAGATGAAGGTGATCGCACCGAAGATGAAGGCGCTGCAGGCGCAATACGGCAGTGACAAACAGCAGCTGCAGATCAAGATGATGGAGATGTACAAGACCGAGAAGATCAACCCGCTCGGCGGTTGCCTGCCGATCGTGGTGCAGATCCCGGTCTTCATTGCGCTCTACTGGGTGCTGCTGTCGGCGGTGGAATTGCGCCACGCGCCGTGGATACTGTGGATTCACGACCTCTCCGCGCCCGATCCTTATTTCGTGCTGCCGGTGATTTACGCGATCACCGCGTACCTGCAAGTGCGACTGTCGCCCACGCCGATCCAGGATCCGGTGCAGGCGAAGGTCATGCAGATCATGCCAATCGCGTTCTCGGTGATGTTCATCTTCTTTCCGTCGGGCCTGGTGCTCTACTGGCTGGTCAACAATTCGCTGCAGATCTTCCAGCAGTGGCACATGAACCGCGTGCTCGAGCGCGAGGCCGCGGCCGCGGCGGCGAAGCGCCGCTAGACGTGTCCATCGCCCGCGCCGTTGCGCGAGGCAGTCGATGACGCCGCGCACCGACGTCATCGCCGCGATCGCGACGCCGCCGGGTCGCGGCGGCATCGGCGTGGTGCGCGTCTCGGGCTTGGACCTGGCGCGGGTAGTCGACGGCGTCGTTGGCCACGAGCTGCCTGCGCGCGTCGCGACGCTGGCGAACTTTCACGGCGAGCGCGGCGAAATCCTCGATCAGGGTCTGGCGCTGCTGTTTCCCGCGCCGGCGTCGTACACCGGCGAGAGCGTGCTCGAACTGCACGGCCACGGCGGGCCGGCGGTCCTCGCGCTGATCCTCGGACGTTGCCTGGCGCTCGGTGCGCGCCTCGCGCTGCCCGGCGAATTTACCCTGCGCGCGTTTCTCAATGGCAAAATGGACCTGACGCAAGCCGAAGGCGTCGCCGACCTGATCGATGCCGCGAGTGCGACCGCGGCACGCGCCGCCGTGCGCAGCCTGTCGGGCGCGTTCTCGCGCGAAGTCACGCAGGTAGTCGAAGCGCTGATCGAATTGCGCATGTTCACCGAAGCGACGCTGGATTTTCCCGAGGAGGACATCGAACTCATCGGTGTGACTCATGCGCGAGACAAGCTCGCGACACTGCGTGAACGCGTCGCGAGGCTGCTCGACCGATCGCGTCAGGGCAGTCTGCTGCGCGAAGGCCTCGATGTCGTGCTCATCGGCGCGCCCAACGTCGGCAAGTCGAGCCTGCTCAACCGTCTGGTCGGCGACGAGATCGCGATCGTGACCCCGGTCGCGGGGACCACGCGCGACGCCATTCGCAGCAGCATCGAAATCCGCGGCATACCGCTGCACCTGATCGACACCGCGGGCCTGCGCGAGGCCACGGACGCCGTCGAGTCGATCGGCATCGAGCGCACGTGGGCCGCGATCGCGCGCGCCGATCTGGCGCTGATCGTGTGCGATGCGCGCGACGCGAGCAGCGGCGCCGACGCGCTGGAGGCGCGCCTGCCGGGGGCGCTGCAACGCATCGATGCGCGCAACAAGATCGATCTGACCGGTGATGCACCGCGCACGGAGAACGTCGACGGTCGCCGCACCGTGTGGCTGTCGGCCATTACCGGCGCGGGCGTCGACCTGCTCGAGGAGGCGATCCTCGCCGTGGCCGGCGTGCACGAAGACATGGAGGGGACGTTTCTCGCGCGTGCTCGGCACCTACATGCGCTAGCCGCCGCAGCGGGCCACCTCGAGGATGCAGCCGGGCATCTCGCCGTGACGCCATCGCCACTCGAATTGGCCGCCGAGGATTTGCGCGGCGCGCAGGCCGCGCTGTCGACGATCACCGGCAAGTTCAGCGCCGATGATCTGCTCGGCGAAATATTCAGCCGCTTCTGCGTCGGCAAATGAGCTCGCGACTCCACGCGCTGGTGTTGCCGGCGGGAGCCCTTGCCATCGGCTTCGCCGCCGCGTTGGCGTGCGGGCGTCGCCGAAATGGCGGTCACCGCCAAAGTGCTCGAGCTCGGCGTGCCACTGGTCACGTCGTTCCATGTCGCGAGGATCGTTCTGCTGCTGTTGTGCTCGGGGCCTTTGTTCGCCTGGTTGCAGCGCCGGCGCCGCGTTCCTGCTGTCGGCCTGAGCACGACAGCGGTGCGACCAACCGTGATGGCGGCCCAGTGGCCTGACCGATGCGGCGTGGAGTGCGCGCGTGCTAGAGTTGTGCATTTACCGCCAGTGCCGTAGCGCCGCCAGGCAAGTTCGCGCGCTCGCCCAGGCCGTCCATCCCCTATATGAATCATCCCGATCCCATGCCCGCACTTGCCGCAGCCGTCGATGCGCCGAGCTTTGTCAGGCACGCCCGCTTGCGTGCCTGGGTGAGCGACATCGCCGCGAAAACGCAAGCCGAACGCATCGTCTGGTGTGACGGTTCGCAGGGGGAGTACGACCGCCTTTGCGCGCAGATGGTCGCCAGCGGAATGCTGCGCAAACTCGATCCGGTGAAGCGTCCGAACAGTTACCTGGCGTGGTCGGATCCGTCCGACGTGGCGCGGGTCGAGGATTGCACCTTCATCTGCAGCGATCTGGAGGAAGACGCGGGACCGACCAACAATTGGCGCGCACCTGCGGCCATGCGCAAGACGCTGGGCGAACTCTTCGAAGGCTGCATGCGCGGGCGCACGCTCTATGTGGTGCCCTTCTCCATGGGCCCGCTGGGTAGTCCCATCGCGCACGTCGGCGTCGAGCTCACCGACAGTCCGTACGTTGTGGTGAGCATGCGTGTGATGACGCGCATGGGTCGCGCGGTGTACGACGTGCTCGGCGCCGATGGCGCGTTCGTGCCGTGCGTGCACTCGGTCGGCGCGCCGTTGTCGACGGGCCAGCGCGACATGAAATGGCCCTGCAACCCGCAACAGAAATACATCGTGCATTTTCCGGAAACGCGCGAGATCTGGAGCTACGGTTCCGGATATGGTGGCAACGCCCTGCTCGGCAAGAAATGCTTTGCGCTGCGCATCGCCTCGGTGATGGGGCGCGACGAAGGCTGGCTGGCGGAACACATGCTCATCCTCGGCGTGACTTCTCCCGCCGGCGAGAAAACGTATGTCGCGGCGGCGTTCCCCAGCGCCTGCGGCAAGACCAATTTCGCGATGCTCATCCCTCCCGAGGGGCTCGATGGCTGGCAGGTGTCGACGATCGGCGACGACATCGCGTGGATCAAGCCACACGCCGATGGTTACTTCCACGCGATCAATCCGGAGGCAGGCTACTTCGGCGTGGCGCCGGGCACGTCGTATGCATCGAACCCGAACGCGATGAGAACGCTCGAGCGCGACGTGATCTTTACCAATGTCGCGCTGACCGACGACGGTGACGTGTGGTGGGAGGGCATGACCAAGGAAGCGCCCGCCCATCTCACCGATTGGCAAGGTCAGTCCTGGACGCCTGAATGCGGGCGCAAGGCCGCGCATCCCAACGCGCGCTTCACCGTCGCCGCGACGCGCTGCCCGTCGCTGGATCCGCAGTGGGACGATCCGGCGGGCGTGCCGATTTCGGCGTTCATCTTCGGCGCGCGACGCAGCGATACGGTGCCATTGGTGGTCGAAGCGACGACCTGGGAAGACGGCGTGTACAAGGCCGCGACCATGGGGTCCGAGACGACGGCCGCGGCCACCGGCGCGGTCGGCGAAGTGCGCCGCGATCCGTTTGCGATGCTGCCGTTCTGCGGCTATCACATCGGCGATTACTTCGCGCACTGGCTGGCGATGGGCACGAAGGTCGCGCATCCCCCGCGCATCTTCAACGTCAACTGGTTTCGCACCGATGCGAACGGCAAGTTTGTCTGGCCGGGATTTGGTCAGAACATGCGCGTGCTCAAGTGGATCGTCGAGCGCTGCCTCGGCCGCTCGCATGCGCGTGCCGCGCCGCTGGGTCTGCAACCCGATTACGCCGACCTCGAATGGCGCGGCCTCGAATTCAGCCCGGAGCGCTTTTCGCAGGTGATGGCGCTGGACCACGCGCGCTGGGAGGAGGAACTGGAGGCGCACGACAAGCTGTTTGCGAAGCTCGGTGCCAAGCAACCTGCGGCGCTCGCGGCGCTGCGCCTTGCGTTGCAGGGACGCCTCACGCACTGACCTGCCGGTGAAATATATTCGAACCACGGAAGAAGGGCGCGGTAACGCGCCCTTTTTCTATTGCGATCGCGCGTTCAGCAAGACCTCTACTTCGGCGCGCGTAGGCGCGCCCAGGCGTCCCCCCGCCCGCGTGCATTTGATGGCCGCGGCGGCGTTGGCGAAACGCGCCGCTTCCGCGACGCTCTTGCCTTCGCCGACCGCAATCGCAAATGCGGCGTGAAACACGTCCCCCGCAGCCAGCGTGTCGATCGCGGTGACGCGCGGCGCGGGTTCACGCCGTTCGTAGCCGTCTTCGAGCCAGAGCAGGCCTTCTTCGCCGAGCGTGACGCCCACGATCGCGGTCGTGAATTGCAGCGCGCGGCGCAAGCCTTCCGCGGGATCGCGAGTGCCGGTGGCGAGTGCCAGGCCCAAGGTAGAGAAGATCGCGTAGTCGCAACGACCGCACAGGTCGCGCAATGCCTCGGGCGGACCGACGTCACCATCGAATACCGCGGGGACCGAAGCGGCGCGTGCCGCGTCGAGAATGCAGCGCGCGCCCTCGGGCCAGCGCACGTCGGCGAGCACCGCGTCGAACCTGCGCACCGACTGCAGCGGCAACCACGCAGGATCGGCATCGAGCGCGGGATCATTGTAGATGCAGATGAGCCGCTCGCCGTCGCCGCCGACCAGTATCGCCGCGATCGGCGATTGGCAGTTGTCGATGCGCCGCACCAGATCGACGCGGACGTCTTCGGCGATCAGCTGCGCGATGATGCGGTCACCCGTGGGGTCCGTACCGAGGCGGCCGCAGTAGTGAACCTCGGCGCCCAGTCGCCTCGCCGCCACGCTGGCATTGGCGGCCATGCCGCCGCCAGACTCGATGAATCGGGTCGCCAGCACTTTCATTGGCGTCGCCGGAATGGACGGCACCGTGTAAATGGCGTCCATTGCGGAATGGCCGACGCAGAGTAATTTGATCATCACCACGACAACGCTTGCGTAGCATTCATACAGGTACTATTCTCATGCATATTTGCAATCGATTCCAGTAACACTTTGCAGCAATCGATTTCTGTAAACGATTGCAGATACCATGATCATAGGCAAGTGTCGCTGTGTTCAGTGGTGACGGAGCCTAATGCAAGGCCGCATCGAAGCGCATACATGTCCATAGAGCCGAAGCCTCTGGTGGCGCGGCGCCGGCGCATGAAATCTTCACCCGACGCGCCGACGCTGCGCAACGTCGCGCAGGCCGCCGGCGTATCCACGGCGTCGGCATCGCGCGCGCTTTCTCGCCCCGACCAAGTCAGCGCGAAACTCAAGGATCAGGTGGAGCGCGTTGCGCGCGCGCTTGGGTATGTCCCCAACGCCGCGGCACAGGCGCTGTCCGGACATCCGCGTAGACTGGTAGGGGTGGCGCTTGGCGGGCTTGACGACCCGCTTATCGCCGCCATGCTCGACGCCATGGCGCGGCGCTTGGCGGCCAGCGATGTCGCACTTCTGCTGGCCACCGGGGCGGTAGGGGAGCTCGAAACCGCCACGAGCGTGCGCGAACTGATTAGCAGGGGTGCGCGCGCTGTCATTTTTGCCGGTGCGGCGCGGCCCATGCGCGCGGCAGAGGACACGCAGGCAAACTGCCTGCCGTGGCTGTCGCTGGACGCACCGGATTCGACACAGCGCATCGGCGGCGCCAGTGGTTTCGACCGAGCCCGCGCGCATGCGCTTGCGTTGCGCTATCTTTATGATCTCGGGCATCGGCGCATCGCGCTCCTGGGGAGCGGAGGAGCCAGGCTCCGCCAGGCCACTCGGGCCGCCTTGGGCGAAACTTCCCTCGTTTTGTCGCATATCGAGGCGAGAGCAACGGCGCACGGCAGAGTTGCCGATGGCCTCGCGAAGCTGCTCGCGGCGTCCGCGCCGCCCACGGCGCTGCTCTGCGCCACCGATTCACTCGCCGCCGTGGCCCTCAACGAGTGCGCTCGTCAAGGAATCTCCGTGCCGCACGCTCTGGCGATCGTAGGCTTCGGCGATTCCGAGTTAGGGCGGCATTTGCGACCGTCGCTGACCACCGTGCGCGTGCCCGCCGGCGACGCCGGTGTTGCCGCGGCGGAACACGTGGTGGCGTTGCTCGAAGGCCGGATGGTCCTGCCGGTTAAACTGGCGGTTAAACTGATTGTTCGGGAATCTTCGGGGCCGGTCCGAACTGACGGTTCCTGAACCCGCTGCGCGAGCGATCCCAGTTTCACGTGAAACAAGTCGGGACTCGTGGTTCCACGTGGAACGCTAGTTATGGACGCTGCTTTCGCCCGAGAGCACTTTGCCGTATAATGCCGCCTTCCGCCAGCCATCGTTTTCTCCTGTAAAAACATGCTGTTCCCTACTCGCTTCGAGGTCATCGTGGTCGGTGGCGGGCACGCCGGCACAGAGGCCGCGCTGGCTGCCGCGCGCATGGGTAGGCGAACGCTGATGCTCACCCATAGCATTGAAACGCTTGGACAAATGTCGTGCAACCCGTCGATTGGGGGTATCGGAAAGGGGCATCTGGTCAGGGAGGTCGATGCCTTGGGCGGCGCGATGGCACTGGCAACCGACGAGGCGGGTATCCAGTTTCGGACGCTGAACTCCAGCAAGGGGCCCGCCGTGCGCGCGACCCGCGCCCAGGCCGACCGGCTGCTCTACAAGCAAGCCATCCGATCGCGGCTGGAAAGCCAGCCCAACCTGACGCTGTGCCAGCAGGCGGTCGATGACCTCACGCTCGAGGGTGAGCGCGTTAGCGGCGTCATCACCCAGCTCGGCATCCGCTTCGCGGCCGATACGGTGGTTCTGACCACCGGGACGTTCCTCTCCGGACTGATCCACGTCGGCCTCGCGCAACACGAGGCGGGCAGGGCCGGCGAACCTCCGGCTCGGACGCTCGGCGCGCGCCTGCGCGAACTGAAGTTGCCTGTCGGTAGGCTCAAGACCGGAACACCGCCACGGCTGGATGGCCGGACCATCGATTTCACCGGGCTCGAAGTGCAGCCAGGCGATACGCCCGAGCCGGTGTTTTCTTTCATCGGCGAGCGGCGCATGCACCCTCGCCAGCTACCTTGCTGGATCACCCACACCAATGAGCAAACCCACGCCGTCATCCGCGGCGGGCTCGATCGCTCGCCAATGTTCACCGGCGTGATCGAAGGCGTGGGACCGCGCTATTGCCCGTCGATCGAGGACAAGGTCGCCCGCTTCGCACAGCGGAGCAGTCACCAGATCTTCCTCGAGCCCGAGGGGCTGACCACCCACGAGATCTATCCAAACGGCATTTCGACGTCGCTCCCGTTCGATGTCCAGATGGCGCTGGTGCACACCATCAAGGGCTGCGAGAGCGCGCACCTGCTGCGCCCGGGTTATGCAATCGAATACGACTATTTCGATCCGCGCGGACTCAAGGCGACGCTGGAGAGCAAGGCGATCCAGGGCTTGTTCTTCGCGGGCCAGATCAACGGCACCACCGGCTACGAGGAGGCCGCCGCGCAGGGGCTGCTTGCGGGTGTCAACGCGGCGCGATTCGCCCGCGCCGAAGACGGATGGACGCCGCGGCGCGATGAGGCCTATCTGGGCGTGCTCGTCGACGACCTGGTTACGCGCGGCGTGACCGAACCTTATCGTATGTTCACCAGCCGCGCCGAGTACCGGCTGCAGCTGCGCGAGGACAACGCCGACCTGCGCCTGACGGAAACCGCCCGCCGCCTGGGGCTGATCGACGACCGGCGCTGGGACGCGTTCTGTCGCAAGCGCGACGCCGTCGCGCGTGAGCTCGAGCGGCTCAAGTCGACGTGGATCAATCCAAGGATGCTGGCACAGGACGACTCGCAGCGCGTGCTCGGCCAGCCATTGGAACGCGAGTATTCGCTGGCCGATCTTTTGCGGCGGCCGGCGGTGACGTACGCGAGCCTGCTCACGCTGCCCGGTGCCGGCGCGCCGGTCGCCGATCCGACCGTGGCGGAGCAGGTCGAAATCGCGACCAAATACTCAGGGTACATCGACCGCCAGAACGAGGAAATCGTACGCCATGCCGCGCAGGAGACGCTGAGGTTGCCGGCGGATCTCGACTACCGGGGCGTGCGCGGCCTGTCGAACGAGGTCTGGCAGAAGCTCAACCTGCATCGCCCGGAGACGATCGGGCAGGCGTCGCGCATTTCCGGCATGACGCCGGCCGCGGTGGCATTGTTGCTCGTCCACCTCAAGCGCGGCTTTGCGACTGTCGACGCGAACGCGCAGCAGCACACGGCATGAGCGCCGACTGCCGCCCCGAACGCCGAGTTGGCCAATGAGCCGGAGCGCGCGGCGCGAAGGTGCTCCATGAGCGCGACGGGCCGCCCCGAGCGCGAATATCAGAGCGCGCAGCGCGAAGGTGCTTCAATAAACGCTGCGCTGGCGACCGGTATCGATGCGCTCGGGCTCGAACTCGATCCGGTCGCGCGAGGAAAGCTAGGTGCCTACGTTGCGCTGCTCGAGAAGTGGAACCGGACCCACAACCTCACTGCGATCCGTGACCCGGCGCAAATAATCACCCACCACCTGCTCGATTCGCTGTCGATGCTGCCGCATCTCCCGCCGGGCACGGGCAGACGCGCGATCGACGTGGGTAGCGGTGGTGGGATGCCCGGCATTCCGCTGGCAGTTGCACGCCCGGAACTACGCATGACGTTGCTCGATAGCAATCGCAAGAAGACAGCGTTCCTCGAGCAAGCCGCGATCGAGCTGCCGCTCGCCAATGTCGAAGTGGTCGCAGGGCGAGTCGAAGACTTCGCACCCAGGATCGCCTTCGACGCGGTCATTTCCCGCGCCTACTCCGCGCTCGGAAACTTCGTCGCTCAGACGCGACACCTGCTCGCGCCCGGGGGCCAGTGGCTGGCGATGAAGGGCACCCTGCCGCGCGAGGAAATCGCGGCCTTGCCCGCCTCTGTCCGCGTCGTCGCGACGCCGGCTTTGCGCGTCCCAGGCATCAACGCCGAGCGCCACCTGGTAGTCATGGAAGCCCTCGCCATATGACCAAGATCATCGCCATCGCCAACCAGAAGGGAGGAGTAGGCAAGACGACGACCAGCGTCAATCTGGCCGCCAGCCTGGTCGCGATGAAGCGCCGTGTGCTGCTGGTCGATCTCGATCCGCAGGGCAACGCCACCATGGGCGCCGGCGTCGATAAGCGGGCGCTCACACACACCGTATATCAGGTCCTGCTTGGCGAAAAGAAAATTGCTGACGTTCGCTTGGCGTCGCCCTCGGGAGGCTTCGACCTGGTTCCCTCGAACCGGGAACTGGCGGGCGCCGAGGTCGAACTGGTCGATCTGCCCGAACGCGAGAATCGGCTCAAGGACGCGCTGGCCGAAGCGCTGTCGCAAATGCGCACCGCGATTTCCGAGGTCGTCGGCGAATACGATTTCATCCTCCTCGACTGCCCACCGTCGCTGTCGCTGCTCACGCTCAACGGCCTGTGCGCGGCCGACAGCGTGCTCATTCCGATGCAATGCGAATACTACGCGCTGGAAGGACTCTCGGACCTGGTGCAGACGATTCGCAAGGTGCGCGCGCATCTCAATCCGCGGCTCGAGGTCGAAGGACTCCTGCGCACGATGTACGACCCGCGCAACACGCTCGCGCTCAATGTGTCGGCGGATCTGCAGAAGCACTTCGGCGAAAAGTTGTACCGGACGGTCATCCCGCGCAATGTGCGGCTGGCGGAAGCGCCCAGCTACGGCATTCCCGCGTTGCACCTGGACAAGAGTTCGAAGGGTGCGCAGGCGTATCTCGCGCTGGCCGGGGAAATGCTGCGCCGGGGCGAGCACGCCGCGGCCCAGCCGCAAGGAGCGTTGCATGGCTAAGCTCAAGGGCCTCGGACGCGGCCTCGATGCGTTGCTGTCGGGCTCGGACGAAGCGAACAGCGAATCGCTGCAGTCGCTGCCGCTCGAGCGCGTCGGCCCCGGCAGGTACCAGCCGCGCACGCGCATGGACGAAGCCTCGCTCGATCAACTCGCCGAATCGATCAAGGCGCAAGGCGTGATGCAGCCGATACTCGTACGGCCTGTGGATGGAGGGCGCTACGAAATCATCGCCGGCGAACGACGCTGGCGCGCGGCGCAGCGCGCGGGCCTAAGGGAGGTTCCGGCGCTGGTGCGCACCGTGCCCGATCAGGCCGCGCTGGCGCTCGCGCTCATCGAGAACATCCAGCGCGAAGACCTCAATCCGCTCGAGGAGGCGCAGGGTATCGGCCGGTTGATCGGGGAGTTCGGGCTCACGCACGAAGCCGCGGCCACCGCGGTTGGTCGTTCGCGCAGCGCGGTCAGCAATCTGCTGCGCCTGATACAACTCGCCAAGCCGGTGCAGGAACTGCTGCACGACCGCAAGCTCGACATGGGGCACGCGCGCGCCTTGCTGGCGCTTCCGGTGGCGCAGCAATTGTCAGCCGCGGGACGTATCGTGACGCAATCGCTGTCGGTGCGTGACACCGAGAGGCTGGTGCAATCACTGCTGTCGCCGCCGGCACGACGCGCCCGCCGCGCTACTCGCAAGCGGGTCGATGGCGATCTGGTCCGGCTGGAAAGTGAACTCGCGGACGCGCTCGGCGCAAGCGTGCGCATCGAAGCCTCGCGCAACGGCGCCGGCCGCGTCGTCATCGTCTACTCAAGTCTCGAGCAGCTCGACGGAATCCTCGCCAAGCTCAAGTAGGATTCGCGCCTGCGCCGCCCGCACCTTGCGGCAGCCGGCGACGCCTCAGTCGAGGAACACGGTGTCGTCCGCGGGCTGCGGCGGGATCTTGATCGCGAGTGCCTTCACCGGGCCACTGGCGACGATGGTCCCCGCATGCGCGGTCCCCTTGGGAATGATGAGCAGCGTGCCTAGTTTGAATTCCTTGCGCTCGCCGCCGATCCACATGGCGCCGCTGCCCTCGATGATGTACTGGATCTCATCGGTCTTGGGATGCATGTGCTTCTTGACGTTGCCGGATTGAATCGCGACGGTCGCGTTGTCCGTCACGACCAAGGGCTTTCCATTCATCTCCGGATTGGAGGTCGCCGGAATGTCCGCGTGCCTGAGTGCTGCCAGATCGATCACCGCGGGAGTCAACGGTGCTGCGGCAGCGCGCGCTTCGGGGATGGAGTAGTGGACAGCGGGCTGGATGATCAGCCCTGCCGCAAACGCGGCCGCAACGGCGATGCCGAGCGTCGTGGTGTTGTAGCGCAAGGAAATCCTCCTCGGTAGTTTTGCGGCGCGTCGGGGCGGCGTTTTGTCGCGACTCGAACGAAATCAGCCCAATTGCTTGAGCATGGTCTCGGCGTCGGACACATCGAACTTGCCCGGACCCTCGACGTTGAGCGTCTTGACCACGCCGTTGTCGATAAGCGCGGAAAAGCGCTGGCAGCGCACACCCATGCCGCGCGCCATCAGGTCGAGCTCAAGGCCCAGCGCCTTGGTGTAGGCGGCGCTGCCGTCACCCATCATGCGTACCTTGCCGTTGGCTTTTAGATCCTTCGCCCAAGCGCCCATGACGAAGGCGTCGTTCACCGACATGCAGACGATGTCGTCCACGCCCTTCGCCTTGAGCTTGTCGAAGTTCGCGACATAGCCGGGAACGTGCTTGGCCGAGCAGGTTGGCGTGAACGCGCCTGGCAATCCAAAGAGCACCACTTTTTTGCCGCGTGTCAGGTCTTCGACCTTGAATTCATTCGGGCCGATTTTGCATTCGGCGGATTCAACTTCGATGTATTCGTTCAGGCTGCCGGCAGGAAGCCGGTCGCCAACTTTGATCGTCATGGTCGCTCCTTGATTCGTGCGATCGCCCGTGTGGCCGGGGTGACCAGTGGCGACGAATCGAAGATTGTAGCGGAAAATCCGCCGCGGTCGGCGGCGTGAATTGTCGCGACTGGCTTGTCGTCGTCGACGCGAAGGCGTAACGTCTGCAGTCCGTTCTTGCGGATCTTCAGGGGTGCACTCATGGCGCAGGCGAAGGTTGCCGGCGAACGCCGCACGACGCTGCTTGTCGCAACTCGCAAGGGACTGTGGCAACTGTCCACCGACGCCGCGCGGCGCAGTTGGCGCCTGACGGGTCCACAGTTCCTTGGCCACATCGTGCACCACTGCATCGCCGATCCGCGCGACAGCAAGGTGTTGCTAGCGGCGGCGCGCACCGGGCATCTCGGTCCGACGATTTTCCGTTCCGCCGATCGTGGACGCACCTGGCACGAGGCGAAGCGGCCGCCGGCTTTCCGCGAAGGCTCCGGCCGCGTCGTCGATCACAGCTTCTGGCTCACGCCGGGGCACGCGTCGCAACCGGGCGTGTGGTACGCGGGCAGTTCGCCGCAAGGACTGTTTCGATCCGCAGACGGCGGCGCAACGTGGGACGGCGTCGACGGATTCAATGAACATCCGCAACGCAACGACTGGTGCGGCGGCGATAAGGATGGCACACCGGACGGACCGAAACTGCATTCGATACTGATCGATCCGCGCGATCCTGATCATATGTACATCGCGATGTCGAGCGGTGGGGTTTTCGAATCGCTGCATAGGGGCGCTGACTGGTCGCCGCTCAACCGCGGCTTGAAAGCCGACTTCCTGCCCGATCCCGATGCGGAGTATGGCCACGACCCGCATTGCATGCGCCTGCATCCGTTGCTGCCCGATCGCCTATATCAGCAAAACCATACAGGCATCTATCGCCTCGATCGTCCCGGGGATCGCTGGCAGGATCTGGGCGCGACTATGCCCAAGAGCGTGGGGGCGATCGGATTTCCGGTGGTCCTGCATCCGCGCGATCCCGACACGCTGTGGGTGTTTCCGATGGACGGCAGCACGGTGTGGCCGCGTGTGTCACCGGGCGGCAAGCCCGCCGTATATCGCTCGGTCAACGGTGGCAAATCGTGGCAGCGGCAGTCGACGGGTCTGCCGAAGACACAGGCCTGGTTCACCGTAAAGCGCCAGGCGATGACGGTGGATGCGCGGACACCTACCGGCGTGTATTTCGCGACCAGCAGCGGCGAGGTGTGGGGCAGCCGCGACGAAGGCCGCACCTGGAAATGCCTGGCCTCGCACCTGCCGCATATCTACGCGGTCGAGGCAATGTAGCGCGGCCGGCGAGGACGGCGGTGCGAGTACTCATTCCCAGTCCGCTGCGCAGCTACACCGCCGGCGCCAGTGCCGTCGCGGCAGACGGCGCAACGCTGGCCAACCTCATGCACGATCTGGATCGCCGCTTTCCCGGCCTGCGTTTTCGCATCATCGACGAGCAGGGCGCGATTCGCCGACACATCAAGTGCTTCGTCAACGCCGAGTCCGCGGCGAGTCTGGCGCTGTCGTTGCGCGACACGGATGAAGTGATGATCGTGTGCGCGTTGTCCGGTGGCTGAGAGCGATGAAGCGTAGTTCATGCGACGCAGCATGCGTTGACGCACCGCGGCAAAAACCCCTATAATTCGACGGTTTTGTGCGGCATCGGTGTTGACCTCACTTCCGAAGCGCTCCCCGGGTTTTCCACTGCGTCGCGTTGCCGGATGGCAAGGGATCGCGACGCTGCTGGTGGCGGCGATAGCGGCGGTATGGGCAGGGTGGCAAGGGGCACTTTCGGCGACGCTGGGCGGGCTTGTAAACATTTCCGCAGGTGCGGTGTTCACGGTACTGGTCGCGCTCGGCCGGTCCGAAAGCGCGCTCGGGACTGTACGCACCATGTTGCGGGCCGAAGCCGGCAAGATCACGGTGATCGTGCTCCAGTTGTGGCTGATCCTCACGACGTACAGGGACGTCGTGCACGCGGCCTTCTTTTCGGCGTTCGTCGTCACGGTCCTGGTGTCGCAGGCGGCGATCTTGGTGCAAGACTGATCGATTGGGCGGGAATCGGTAATGGCTGCAGAACACCAACTCGACGCGACGTCGTACATCCAGCATCACCTGACGTTCTTCGCCCAGCCCGTGCGCGAGGCGGGCGGCTTCTGGACCATCCACTACGACACGGTCGTCACCTCGCTGATACTGGGCGTGCTGGCGATCGGATTCCTGTGGCTGGTGACGCGCAAGGCCACCAGCGGCGTACCGTCGAAGACGCAGGCCTTCGTCGAACTGACGATCGACTTCGTCAACAACCAGGTAAAGAGCCTGTTCAATCAGGACATGTCGTTTGTCGCGCCGGTGGCGCTGACGGTGTTCGTCTGGGTGGTGTTCATGAATGCGATGGACTTCCTGCCCGTCGACATCATGGCGTGGATCTACCAGCACGTCTTCCACTTGGAAGAATGGCGCAGCGTGCCCACCGCCGACGTCAACACCACCTTCGCGCTGGCGCTGTCGGTGTTCGGGCTGATGATCTACTACAGCATCAAGGTCAAGGGGCTTGGCGGCTGGATTCACGAGCTGCTGTGTTCGCCATTCGGCATCAAGCCGCTCTGGGCATCGCCGCTGCTGATCCTGTTCAACCTGCTCTTCAACGTCATCGAATACGTGTCCAAGCCGCTTTCGCACTCGCTGCGGCTCTACGGCAACATGTACGCGGGCGAGATCATTTTCCTGCTGCTCGCTCTGTGGGCGACGACCGGTGTCGTCGGCGTGATCGTCGGCGGACTGCTGCACGTGGGCTGGTCAATCTTCCACATCCTGATCGTCCTGCTGCAGGCCTATATCTTCATGATGCTCACGGTCGTGTACATCGCGATGGCGCACGAGCACCACTGACTGCCACAGCGTTTCCGGTTCACCATGACAATCGTCGTACCCTCGCTCTGAAAGGAAAGTAAATGGACAAGCTTCAACTGATCGCGCAGATCCAGGCCTCCACCGGCATCGGCATCGGACTCATCATCGGCCTGGGCGCGCTGGGCGCCTGCATCGGCGTGGGCATCATGTGCTCGCGCTTCCTCGAGGGCGCCGCCCGCCAGCCGGAAATGATCCCGGCGCTGCAGGCCAAGGTGTTCCTGCTGCTCGGCCTGATCGACGCGTCGTTCATCATCGGCGTGGGCCTGGCGATGCTGTTCGCCTTCGGCAATCCGCTGATCCCGGCCGGCCTCAAGTGACGCAGATGTCCAAAAGCAAGACCCGAAGGGTCGCAGCGATTGGAAACAGCTGCGTCATCCCCGCGAAAGCGGGCATCCATGTTGGGCGGTACATGAAGGTGGATTCCCGCGTGCGCGGGAATGACGGGGTTGTGGCGTTGCGCGCGTCCGGTATCTGAACGAGGGGCAGTAATGAACATCAACTTTACGCTGGTGATGCAGGCGATCGCGTTTTTCGTCTTCATCCTGTTCACCGCGAAGTTCGTCTGGCCGCCGCTGATGCGCGCGATCGAAACGCGACAGAAGCAGATCGCGGACGGCCTTGCGGCGGGCGAGGAAGGGCGACAGAGCCTATCCAAGGCCGAAGTGCAGATTCAGAAGTTGACGGCCGACGCCAAGACACGCGCTTCCGAAATCATCGCGCAGGGCGAGAAGCTGCGGACCGAGACGGTGGAACACTCGAAGGCCGAAGCGAAGGCCGAGGGCGAGCGCATCATTGCCGCGGCCAAGGCCGAGATCCAGCAGGAAGTGATGCGCGCGAAAGAAGCGCTGCGCAATCAGGTCGCCGACCTAGCGGTCGCCGGCGCGGCGCAGATCCTCAAGCGCGAAGTCGACCCCAAGGCGCACGCGGAACTGCTGGCGCGGATCCAGAAGCAGCTCTGACGTCGATCATGGCCGAACAAATCACCATTGCCAGGCCCTATGCCGAAGCGGCGTTCGAGCTTGCCCGCGAGCAGAACGCACTGCCGGTGTGGGCCGAAATGCTCAAGCTGGCGAGCAATGTCGTGGCCGATCCGCGGATGCGCTCCGCGCTCGACAATCCCAAGCTCGCCGCCGCAGACAAGGAAGCGCTGCTGCTGTCCGTGTGCGGCGATAAGCTCAACGCGGACGGGCGCAGCTTCATGCGCGTGCTGGTCGAGGCGGACCGGGTGGCGCTGCTGCCGGAGATCCGCCAGCTGTTCGATGCGCGCAAGGACGACGCCGACGGCGTCGCGCGGGCGAGCATCACCAGCGCCTTCCCGATGACGGACAGCGAGCTGGCGACGTTGAAGGCGGGGCTCGAGAAGCGCTTCGGCAAGAGAATCGAAACCACCGTCGTGGTCGATCCCGAGCTAATCGGCGGCGCGACCATCGCGGTCGGCGACACCGTGATCGATGCGTCGGTACGCGGCGAATTGCAGGCGATGGCCAACCATTTGCGAACCTGATGTCGAAACACCGGCAACTCCGGCGCTGAATGCCGGAACACGCGAGGAAAAACCATGCAGTTGAATCCGTCCGAAATCAGTGAACTGATCAAGAGCAAGATCCAGAACCTGGACACCGGTGTCGAAGTGCGCACACAGGGCACCGTGGTCTCGGTGTCGGACGGCATCAGCCGCGTCCACGGGCTGTCGGACGCGATGCAGGGCGAGATGCTGGAGTTTCCCGGCAATACCTTCGGCCTGGCGCTCAACCTCGAGCGCGACTCGGTCGGCGTGGTGATCCTGGGCGACTACGAGCACATTTCTGAAGGCGACACGGTCAAGTGCACCGGGCGCATCCTGGAAGTGCCGGTCGGCCCCGAACTGATCGGCCGCGTCGTCAATGCGCTCGGGCAGCCGATCGATGGCAAGGGGCCTGTCAACGCCAAGATGACCGACGTTATAGAAAAAGTCGCGCCGGGCGTGATTGCGCGCAAGAGCGTGTCGCAGCCGGTGCAGACCGGCCTCAAGGCGATCGACGCGATGGTGCCCATCGGGCGCGGCCAGCGCGAACTGATCATCGGCGACCGGCAGACCGGCAAGACCGCGGTGGCCATCGACACGATCATCAACCAGAAGGGCAAGGATCTGTTCTGCGTCTACGTCGCGATCGGCCAGAAGGCGTCTTCGATCATGAACGTGGTCAAGAAGCTCGAAGAGAAGGGCGCGATGGCCTACACCATCGTGGTCGCGGCGTCGGCGTCGGAGTCGGCGGCGATGCAATACATCGCGCCCTACTCGGGCTGCACCATGGGCGAATACTTCCGCGATCGCGGGCAAGACGCGCTGATCATCTACGACGATCTGACCAAGCAGGCGTGGGCGTACCGCCAGATTTCGCTGCTGCTGCGCCGGCCTCCCGGACGCGAAGCGTACCCCGGCGACGTATTCTACCTGCACTCTCGCCTGCTAGAGCGCGCGGCGCGCGTCAACGAGGAATACGTCGAGAAATTCACCAAGGGCGCGGTCAAGGGTAAGACCGGTTCGCTCACCGCGCTGCCGGTCATCGAAACGCAGGCCGGCGACGTGACCGCCTTCGTGCCGACCAACGTGATCTCGATCACCGACGGCCAGATCTTCCTCGAGAGCGACCTGTTCAACTCCGGCATCCGGCCCGCGATCAACGCCGGCGTTTCGGTGTCGCGCGTCGGCGGCGCGGCGCAGACCAAGGTCATCAAGAAGCTCGGCGGCGGCGTGCGCCTAGCGCTCGCCCAGTATCGAGAGCTGGCGGCGTTCGCGCAGTTCGCCTCCGACCTCGACGAAGCGACGCGCAAGCAACTCGACCGCGGGCGCGTGGTGACCGAACTGATGAAGCAGCCGCAATACGCGCCGTTGTCGGTCGCCGAGCAGGCCTTGACGCTGTATGCGGTGACCAAGGGTTACTACGACGACGTGCCGGTCGATAAGGCGCTGGCCTTCGAAGCGGCGCTGCGCGCGTTCATCAAGAGCAAGTACGCGGCGCTCATCGACAAGATCGAAACCACCGCGGAGCTCGATGCCGATGGCGAAAAGCAGCTCAGCGCCGCGATCGAGGACTTCAAGAAGAACGGCGCGTACTAGCGAAAATTACTCTCATGAACGACAAATTTCGTCATCGCCCGGCCCCGATTGAAGCACTCGGGGCCGGGCGATGACAATGGCGTTTTGTAACGGACGTTGGTAGCGCCCACCAGGAACACCAGCAATGGCCGGCTCGAAAGAAATCCGCAATAAGATCAAGAGCGTGCAAAGCACGCGCAAGATCACCAAGGCGATGGAAATGGTTGCGGCGTCGAAAATGAAAAAGGCGCAGGACCGTATGCGCGCGGCGCGGCCGTACGTCGGCCGCATGCTGGCGATCGCGCAGCATCTGGCGCACGCCAATCCGGAATACCGGCATCCGTTCCTGGTCGCGCGGCCTCAGGTGAAACGCGTGGGAATGATCGTGGTCACGTCCGACAAGGGCCTGTGCGGCGGCCTGAACACCAACGCCATGCGCGTCGCGCTGGCCAAGATCAAGGCGTGGCAGGCAAAGGGCGTGGAAGTCGACGTGACCGCGATCGGCAACAAGGGCCTCGGCTTCATGCTGCGGCTGAAGGCCAATGTCGTCTCGCAGGTGACGGGCCTCGGTGATCGGCCACACCTGGACAGGATCATCGGGCCGGTCAAGATCCAGCTCGACAACTACCTCGATGGCCGGATCGACGAACTGCACATCGTCTCGACGCGCTTCGAGAACACGATGAAGCAGTCGCCCCAGGAAACGCTGTTGCTGCCGATTGCCAACCTCGGGACCGGCACCGACAAGCGCGCCTACCCGTGGGACTACATCTACGAGCCCGACGCCAAGACCGTGCTGGAAGGCCTGTTGACCCGCTACATCGAGGCGCTGATATACCAGGCGGTCAACGAGAACATGGCCTCCGAGCAGAGTGCACGTATGGTCGCGATGAAGTCGGCGTCCGACAATGCCGCCACGATCATCGATGAGCTGCAGCTCATCTACAACAAGAGCCGGCAGGCAGCGATCACCAAGGAGCTGTCCGAGATCGTCGCCGGTGCGGCGGCGGTGTAACGCTCGCGCGGAACGAGACATTTTTGAATGCGGATTTAAGGGACATGGTCATGAAAGATGGAACGATAGTCCAGTGCATCGGCGCGGTGATCGACGTTGAATTTTCGCGCGAGCATCTGCCCAAGATCTACGATGCATTGACGCTCGAAGGCAGCGAATTGACGCTGGAAGTACAGCAGCAGCTCGGCGACGGGGTCGTGCGCACCATTTGCCTGGGTTCGGCCGACGGCCTGCGCCGCGGGATGAAGGTGCAAAATACGGGCGCGGGCATTTCGGTGCCCGTGGGACCCGAGACGCTGGGCCGGATCATGGACGTGCTCGGCAGGCCGATCGACGAGCAGGGCCCGGTGGCCTCGGCCAAGAGAATGCCGATTCACCGCGACGCGCCGTCTTTCGAGGAACTCTCGCCGTCCACGGAATTGCTCGAAACCGGCATCAAGGTCATCGACCTGGTGTGCCCATTCGCCAAGGGCGGCAAGGTCGGCCTGTTCGGCGGCGCCGGCGTCGGCAAGACCGTGAACATGATGGAGCTGATCAACAACATCGCCAAGGCGCACAGCGGCCTGTCGGTGT
>JBDTLK010000039.1:0-23878 GCA_039934835.1 Edaphobacterium sp. (SeqCode)
AAGGCGCGCGCCCCCTCGGGGGGAGGCGGCGCGCAGCGCCGCTTCGGGGGGAGCGATGAGCGCCGCCGGGCCGCCCCAAGGCGCGCGCCCCCTCGGGGGGAGGCGGCGCGCAGCGCCGCTTCGGGGGGAGCGTACCAGCGCGGCGTTCCCGGAGGCGCCTCCGCACGCACCGCTGGCGCGCGTCACCCGTGGCGATGCCACCGACAGCGTCCACTACGGTTCGGTCGCGGTCGTCGACCGCGATGGGCGCCTGCTTTATGCGGCAGGAGATCCGCACTACCTGACCACGACGCGCAGCGCGCTCAAGCCGCTGCAGGCGTTGCCGCTGGTCGCCGGCGGCGGTGTCGAGCACTTCGGCTACACCCAGTCGCAGGTCGCGCTGCTGTGCGCCAGCCACTCGGGCGAACCGCGCCACGTCGAGGCCGTCGCGGGCATGCTCGAACGCGCGGGCTGCACCGCGGAGCAGCTGCAATGTGGGGTACACCCGCCTTTGTACTATACGGCGCACGAGCAATTGCCGCCGTCGGGCGTCAAATTCACGACCTTGCAGCACAACTGCTCGGGCAAGCACGCTGGCATGCTGGCGTACTGCCGGTTGTGCGCTGCACCGTTGGACAGCTACGTGGACTTCGATCATCCGCTGCAGCGGGAGATCCGCCAGGCCGTGGCGCACTTTACGGGCGTCGCCGAGACCGCCCTCGTGGCCGGTATCGATGGCTGTTCGGTGCCGAACTATGCGGTGCCTCTGGATCGCCTGGCATACGCATACGCGCGTCTGGCAGTCTCGCGCGAGGACGACCGGTATGGTCGCGCCCCGGCGCAGCTCGCAGCGGCCATGACCGCGCACCCAGAGATGGTCTCGGGCGAGCGCCGCAACGACCTCGCGCTGATGACCGCGGGTCAGGGCGACTGGGTCACCAAGGTTGGTGCCGAGGGCGCGCAGGCGATCGGCATTCGCAGCAAGGGCTGGGGAATCGCCATCAAGGTCGCCGACGGCAATGCGCGCGGCCTGCACCCGGCGACCGTCGCCGTGCTCGATCAACTCGGGCTGCTCGACACCGGGCAGCGCGCCGCCTTGCAACTCTGGCGCGCGCCCGAAATCCGCAATTATCGCGGGGTGCTCACCGGACGCGTCGAGCCGATCGTGCGCCTCGCGTCGCGCGGCTGAGGCCGCCGCAAAACCCTTCGCCGGAGTGAACTTACCGGGTGTCCGGCGGTCTAGCGATGCAACCGCCACACGTGTCACCGGTCCCGCTGGGCACGTCGGGTGGAGCGGCCGAGCTATACTGCCGGCGGACGTTGCGCCCGCGGTGTGCGGTGCGGCGAAAACAACATTGACACAGGGACCGCCCGCGGATGGCTGACCGCGAAGTTGATCAGCAGCTCGTGGAGCGCGCGCAGAAGGGTGACAAGCGCGCTTTCGAATTGTTGGTGTTGAAGTATCAGCGGAAGCTGCAAAGGCTGCTGTCGCGGCTGGTGCGCGATCCGGGCGAGGTCGAGGATGTGACGCAGGAGGCGTTCATCAAGGCCTACCGGGCGTTGCCCTCGTTTCGCGGCGACAGTGCGTTCTATACGTGGCTGTACCGGATCGGCATCAACACGGCCAAGAATTATCTGGTCGCGATGGGCCGGAGGGCGCCGACGTCAACCGGGTTCGACAACGAGGAAGCGGAAAACTTCGAGGACGCCGAGCAGTTGCGCGATGCGGCGACCCCCGAGGACGAATTGCACGGCAAGCAGATCGCGGCGACGGTCAACAAGGCGATGGATGCATTACCCGAAGACTTGCGCACGGCGATCACGCTGCGCGAGATCGAGGGCCTGAGTTATGAAGAGATTGCCAGCGTGATGAACTGTCCGATTGGCACGGTGCGTTCCCGGATTTTCCGGGCACGCGAGGCGATCGCAACCGAGTTGCGGCCGCTGTTGGGGACTGACAAGGACCGGAGATGGTGATGGGACGGATGGCATCGATGGCACAAGCGAACGCCTCCGGGGACGGTTTCGGTGGCGCGTCCACCGGGCCGAAGCCCGAAGAGATTTCGCAGCTCATGGACGGCGAGCTCGACACCGGGCGCGTCGACGATGTATGCGCCGGACTGCGCGACGCGGGTTGCGTCGCAACCTGGGTGTGTTACCACGTTATCGGCGACAGCTTGCGCGGGTCGGCGACAGCAACCAGTGGATTCTCGGAACGCTTTACGCAGCGACTCGCGGCGGAGCCGATAGTGCTCGCGCCGCAGGCGCGCCGGCCCGCCCCGGCCGCCGCGGCCCTGGCGATCGCGGCAACCGTGGCCGCAGTCAGCGTCGTGGGTTGGGTCGCGCTGACGACCATGCCCACCGCGCCGACAGCGCTGGCCACCGCGCGCCAGGCCGCAACCGTGCGTGCGGCGGACGCCCGCCCGCCTGTCGATAACGAATACGTGCTCGTCCATCAGGAATATTCGCCGACGACGGCGATCCAGGGCGTGCGCCCCTACCTGCGAGCGGTTGCCGCCAGCGAGCCGGATGCGCGCCCATAGGATTCGTGCCGGAGCCAGGGAACTCTCCCCTGGTCGACGAGCGAAGTTGCGCGCCGGACTCACGTTAGCGACGTTGTTCGCGCTCGGAGCCACGCCCCTCGCTTACGGCGAGGATGCAGCGCAGTGGCTGCAGCGCGCCGCCACCGCGGCGCGGACGCTCAATTACTCCGGCACCATCGCCTACCAGCATGCCGGACGCATCGAGACCTCGCGGCTGGTTCATTTCAGCGATGCTGGGACCGAATTCGAGAAGCTGACCAACCTCGACGGCCCGTCGCGCGAAGTGATTCGCCAGAACGACCAGGTGCGCTGCTATTACTCCGACGCCAAGCTGGTACGCGTCGAACCACGCGCACTGCACAACGTGTTTCCGTCGCTGCTGCCGCAGCAGCTGGCGACGCTGGCCGAGTACTACCATTTTCGCAAGGCCGAAACCGCGCGCGTCGCAGGCATGGAAACGCAGGCCTACATTTTCGAACCCAAGGACGGCCTGCGCTTCGGCCACAAGTTCTGGGCCGATATCGCCAGCGGCCTGTTGCTCAAGGCGCGCCTGCTCAACGAAAAGAACGAGCCCGTCGAGCAGTTCGCGTTCACCGACATCCAGATCGGCGGCAAATTCGATCGTGACATGTTCAAGCCGCCGTTTGCGACGCCGCCGCCCGGCTGGCAAGTGCACGAGTCGATCGCCGGCGACGTGACTCCGCAGGATACCGGGTGGCAGGTCAAGGATCTCCCTGCAGGGTTTTCCAAGGTTGTCGAGGGCTACAGGACACTGCGCGGCAAGACCGGCCAGGTTGCGCATCTGGTATTCTCCGACGGGCTCGTCGCGGTTTCGGTGTTTGTCGAGCCGACGCCGGCCGTGCCCCAGGTGGTAGGCTCTTCGCACCAGGGTGGACTCAACGTCTACAGCCGGCCGCTCAACGAATATCTGGTGACGGTGCTCGGCGAGGCACCCGGCGCGACGGTGCGCCAGATTGCCTATTCGGTCAGCCGCAAATAGCCTCCGCCGCTTCGATCACCGCGCATTACCTCGCACTCAACCACAAAGGTACAGAAGTATGAAACTTCGCTCATGGATGATGGTGGCTGCGCTGTCGTGGCCCATCTTGATCGCTCACGCGGCCACCGCGCAGCAGGGGCGTCTCCCGGATTTCACCGAACTCTACGAACAGCAGGGCGCCGCGGTCGTCAGCATTGACGTCACGCAGAAGTCGCGGCGCTCGTCGCAGATCCCGGAGTTGAGCGAAGACGATCCGTTCTACGAATTCTTCCGGCGCTTCGGTCCCACGCCGCGCGGCGGCAACCCGCGGCAGCGCGAGCAGGAACAGCAATCCACAGGCTCCGGCTTTATCCTTTCGGCCGACGGTTACATCCTCACCAATGCGCACGTGGTCGACGACTCCAGTGAAGTCTCGGTGAAATTGAGTGACAAGCGCGAGTTCAAGGCGAAGGTCGTCGGTGCGGACAAGCGCACCGACGTGGCGCTGCTCAAGATCGAGGTCTCCGGCCTGCAGAAGGTGCTCATCGGCGATCCGGACAAGCTCAAAGTCGGCGAATGGGTGGCCGCGATCGGCAAGCCCTTCGGTCTCGAGAACACCATCACCGCCGGCATCGTCAGCGCCAAGGGTCGCGAGCTGCCGAATGAGAACAACCTGGTGCCGTTTATTCAGACCGATGTTCCGATCAATCCGGGCAACTCGGGCGGCCCGCTGTTCAACATGAAGGGCGAAGTGGTCGGCATCAATTCGCTGATCTTCAGCCGCACCGGCGGCTACATGGGCCTCGCCTTTGCAATACCCATCGACGTCGCGATGAACGTCGTCAAGCAGATCCAGGAAAAGGGTCGCGTGACGCGCGGCAAGATCGGCGTGCAGATCCAGGAGGTCAGCAAGGAGACCGCCGACGCGTTTGGCTTGCCGAAGCCCAGTGGAGCGCTGGTCAATTCGGTGGTCAAGGGCGAGCCTGCGGACAAGGGCGGGGTCGAATCCGGAGACATCATCCTCAAGGTCGACGGTCGGACTGTGAATAGTTCGTCGGAGTTGCCGCGCATCATCACCCAGGTCAAGCCCGGGTCGAAGGTCACGCTGCAGGTCTGGCGCAAGGGTGCGACCAAGGATCTCGTGGTCACCGTGGCCGAACTCAAGGAAGACGATGCCGCCAAGCCGACGCGGCGGGGCGCCACGCCCCAGGGCAAGGACAAGGCCAAGCCGAATCGCATGGGCCTGGTGCTGGTGGACTTGAGCGACGAGCAGAAGAAGGAACTCGACATCAAGAGCGGCGTCGGCGTGGAGGACGTCAGCGGCGGCGCGCGGGGCGATATTCAGTCCGGCGACGTGATCGTCGCGGTCATCAGCCGCGGTGCGTCGATCGAAGCGAAAAACGCCGAGCAGGTGAACGCACTGATCGCCAAGCTGGACAAGGGCGCGTCGGTCACGTTTCTCCTGCGCCGCGGCGAGCTGCAATTCTTCTCGACGGTCAAGGTTCCCACCACCACCGAGTAGCGCATGACATTGACGCTGCTGGTGCGTGACTATTGCCACCTCTGCGACGACATGCGCGCGAACCTGCAGCCGCTGCTCGCGACGGCGCGGGTGAGCGTGGAGGTGGTCGACGTGGACGACGATCCAGTGCTCGAAGCGCTGTGGGGCGATAAGGTGCCGGTCCTGATGGCCGGCGACCAGGAGCTCTGTCATCACCGACTCGATCGCGCGGCGTTGACGCGATGGCTCACGCGCGCGCCCGAGGCGGCCTCGCGCTGATGTCAAAAATCAGTTAAGATTCAGGTTGTTCCGACACCGATTCCGGACCGAGGCAGGGGCACTTCGCGGTGCCCCTTTCTTTTGAGCCGGCCGCCATCCAGCGCATGCAGCACATTCGCAATTTTTCCATCATCGCGCACATCGATCACGGCAAATCGACGCTGGCCGATCGCTTCATCCAGCGCTGTGGCGGGCTGTCCGAGCGCGAAATGGGCGCCCAGGTGCTCGATTCGATGGACCTGGAGCGCGAGCGCGGCATCACCATCAAGGCGCAGACGGCCGCGCTCTCCTACCGCGCGCGCGACGGCGCGACCTACAGCCTGAACCTCATCGACACGCCCGGCCACGTCGACTTCGCGTACGAAGTCTCGCGCTCGCTTGCCGCGTGTGAAGGCGCGCTGCTGGTGGTCGACGCGTCGCAGGGTGTCGAGGCGCAGACGGTCGCCAACTGCTACACGGCGATCGAGCAGGGCGTGACCGTGGTTCCCGTGCTCAACAAGATCGACCTGCCGTCGGCCGAGCCGGACCGGGTGATCGAGGAAATCGAGGACATCATCGGCATCCCGGCGCAGGACGCGCTTCGCGTGAGCGCCAAGACCGGCGAAGGCGTCGACGATATCCTCGAAGCGGTAATCGCGCGGATTCCAGCGCCCAAGGGCGATCCCGAAGCGCCGCTGTCGGCCCTGATCATCGACTCCTGGTTCGACAACTATGTCGGCGTGGTGATGCTGGTGCGAGTCGTCGACGGCACGCTGAGAGCGCGCGACAAGGTGCTGCTGATGGCCAGCGGCGCGCAGTACAACTGCGAGCAGGTGGGCGTGTTCACGCCCAAGGCAGTGATACGCGACACCCTCGCGGCGGGCGGAGTGGGTTTCGTGATCGCCGGCATCAAGGAACTCAAGGCGGCGCGCGTTGGCGATACGCTGACGCTGGCAACGCGTCCCGCAACGCAACCGCTGCCCGGCTTCAAGGACGTCAAGCCGCAGGTCTTCGCGGGGCTCTATCCGGTGGAATCGAACCAGTACGAGGCGCTGCGCGACGCCCTGGAAAAACTCAAGCTCAACGACTCGTCGCTGCACTACGAGCCCGAAGTTTCGCAGGCGCTTGGCTTCGGCTTCCGCTGCGGCTTTCTCGGGCTGTTGCACATGGACATCGTGCAGGAGCGGCTCGAGCGCGAGTACGACATGAACCTGATCACGACGGCGCCTACCGTGATCTACCAGCTGCTGTTGCGCGACGGCACGGTGCAGGAGATCGAGAATCCGTCCAAGCTGCCGGATCCCTCGCGCGTCGAGGAGATTCGCGAGCCGATCATCACCACCACCATCCTCACCCCGCAGGATTATGTCGGCCCGGTCATCACGCTGTGCACCGACAAGCGGGGCGTGCAGAAGAACATGCAGTACGTGGGCCGGCAGGTCATGTTGACCTACGAGTTGCCGCTGTCCGAAGTCGTCATGGATTTTTTCGACCGCCTCAAGTCGGTCTCGCGCGGCTACGCGTCGCTGGACTACGACTTCAAGGAGTTTCGTGCCGCCGATGTGGTGCGCCTCGACATTCTCATCAACAATGAGCGCGTCGACGCGCTGTCGGTGATGGTGCACCGGGCGAACGCGCAGTACCGTGGCCGCGAAGTCGTCAACAAGATGCGTTCGCTCATTCCGCGGCAGATGTTCGACGTTGCCATCCAGGCTGCCATCGGCGCGCAGATCATCGCTCGCGAATCGGTCAAGGCGCTGCGCAAGAACGTGCTCGCCAAGTGCTACGGCGGCGATATCTCGCGCAAGCGCAAGCTGCTCGAAAAGCAGAAGGCCGGCAAGAAGCGCATGAAAGCGGTCGGCAGCGTCGAGATTCCTCAGGAAGCCTTCCTCGCGATTCTGCAGGTCGGCGATAAGTGAACACCACTTCGGCCCTCAGCCATTGAGCCATAACCGCAAACAATGAATTTCGCGCTGATTCTCTTCGTGCTGACGCTCGTCACCGGCGTCATCGCGCTCGCCGACCGGCTGTTCTTCGCCAGACACCGTGCCGAGGGTGCGCCGGAGCCGTGGTGGATCGAGTATCCCAAGAGCTTCTTCCCGGTGCTGCTGATCGTGTTCCTGCTGCGGTCTTTCGTGGCGGAGCCGTTCAAGATCCCCAGCTCGTCGATGCGCCCGACGCTCGAAGTCGGCGACTTCATCCTGGTCAACAAGTTTGCCTACGGCATCCGCCTGCCGATCATCGAAAAGAAGATCCTGGCGACCGGTGAGCCGCAGCGCGGCGACGTGATCGTGTTTCGCTATCCGATCAATCCGTCGCAGGACTTCATCAAGCGTCTGGTCGGCCTGCCCGGCGACGAGGTGGTGTATCGCGACAAGAAACTTACCGTCAATGGAGTGCCGTGGCCGCAGAACGCCACCGGAGTCTACGGCTACCTGGAGGGGATGTCGTACGTTACAACCCAGCGCTTTAGCGAGCGCACCGCCGAGCGCGAGCACTCGGTGGTCGACAACCCTTCGGTGCCGCCGGTGTTCCAGCACAACGTGCGCATGTTCCCCGGACGCGAAAACTGCGTTTACAATGATCGCGGTTTCACGTGCAAGGTTCCCGAGGGCAGCTACTTCATGATGGGCGACAATCGCGACAACAGCGACGACAGCCGGTACTGGGGTTTCGTGCCCGACGATCACATCCGGGGCAAGGCGTTTTTCATCTGGTTCAACTGGGACGACATCAGCAGCTTGGCGTTCAAGCGTATCGGCAGCAGCATTCGCTGACTGGAGGCAACATGAACAAGGCCCGACGGCAACGCGGACTTTCGATTGTAGGTTTCATTGTGGTCGCCGCGCTGGTAATGCTCGCGGTGATGATCGGGTTTCGCATGGTTCCGGCGTACATCGAGGCGTTTACGGTGCAAAAAGTGATGGCCGACACGCTGTCGAGAACCAAGGATGGTTTCACCTTGTATCAGTTCCGGCGCGACTTCGATCTCAAGGCCAGCGCTGACTATATCGACTCGGTGAAAGGCACCGACATCGAGGTTTTGAAGGAAGGCAATACGTTGGTCGCCACGGCGAGCTGGCAACGGGTGTTGCACCTGGTGGGCAACGTAAGCCTGTTGCTCGATTTTGACGCGACGGCGACGAAATAGGCGCCAAGGCGGAGCCGATGCCGTCCCCGCCCGGTTCATCGCTGGGTTACGTGTTTCACCGGCCGGAACTGCAGCAGCAGGCGTTGACACATCGCAGCTTTGGCGCGGACCACAACGAGCGCCTTGAATTCATCGGCGATTCGGTTCTGAACTGTGCGATCGCCTGGACGCTCTACCAGCGCTTTCCGAGTCTACCCGAAGGTGAACTCTCTCGCATGCGCGCGAACCTCGTCAACAAGGACACGCTGCATCGGCTCGCGCAGGGCCTGGACCTGGGGCAGGCGGTGCGGCTGGGCGAAGGCGAGATGCGCAGCGGCGGCCCGTCTCGCCCGTCGATCCTCGCCGATGCGCTCGAAGCCATGCTCGGCGCGATTCTCGTCGATGGCGGGTTCGATGCCGCGCGCTCCGCCGTCGAACGCGTCTACGCGAATGAACTGTCCGCAGTGAATCCTGCAGGCATGATCAAGGATCCGAAAACGCGACTGCAGGAGTGGTTGCAGAGCCGGCGCCTGCCGGTGCCCGAGTACGTAATCGTCGCGGTCAACGGTGACGCGCATCTGCAGACTTTTGAGGTCGTCTGTCGCATTCCGGCGCTGGACATCGCCGCATCCGGCTCGGGAGCCAGTCGCCGGGCGGCCGAACAGATCGCCGCGGCGCAAGCCTATGAGCAAGCGGCCACGCGCTGAGGAGGTCGCCGCGGGCGACGGCGGGTTTCGCTGCGGTCACGTCGCGATCGTCGGCCGGCCGAACGTCGGCAAGTCGACGCTGATCAACGCGCTGGTCGGCGCGCGCATCAGCATCACCTCGCGCAAGGCTCAGACGACGCGACACCGCGTGCTGGGCATCCTCACCCGCCAGGATGCGCAGTTCATTTTTGTTGATACGCCTGGATTCCAGACCGAGCATCGCTCGCCCCTTAACGAGCGACTCAATCGGGCGGTCCGGTCGAGCCTCGCCGGCGTCGATGTCGTGGTCGTGGTCGTCGAGGCGGGCCGCCTGGGACCCGCCGATCGCGCGGTCCTCGCGCTCATCCCCGCGGACGTGCCGGTCGTCGCGGCGGTCAACAAGGTCGACAAGCTGGACGATCGGGCAGCCGTGCTGCCGTATCTCGCAGAACTCGCGGCGGTGCGCGAATTCGCGGCGATCGTGCCGATCAGCGCCGAAAAGTGCTGGCAACTCGACACGCTGCTCGCGGCAGTTGCCAAGCTGCTGCCGGTGGGCGAGGCGCAGCACGCACGGGACGAATTGACCGATCGCGACGAGCGTTTCCTCGCCGCCGAATATATTCGCGAGAAGATCTTTCGCCTGCTCGGCGCCGAAGTTCCGTACGCGACGAGCGTGGGTATCGACTCGTTCGAGCACAAGGCGGCCCTGCGGCGGATACATGCCACCGTCTATGTCGACAAGACCAGCCAGCGGGCGATGCTGCTGGGCGAGCACGGCGAGCGCATGAAGAGCATCGCCTCGAGCGCGCGCCGCGACATGGAGCAGCTCTTCGGCGGCAAGGTGTTCCTGGAGGTGTGGGTGAAGGTCAAGTCGGGTTGGGCCGACGACGAGCGCATGCTCACGCAGTTCGGCTACTAGACGCGGCAATGCGACAACAGCGCGACCGCCGCGATGAACAGCACGCCTTCGTGCTGCATGCGTATCCGTATCGTGAGACCAGCCTGATTGTCGAGGCGCTGACCGCGGACCACGGCCGCGTCGCACTGGTCGCGCGCGGCGCCAAGCGGCCGCGCTCGGAGCTGCGCGGAGTACTGCAGGCGTTTCAGCCGCTGAGCCTGTCGTGGGCGGGCAACGGTGAACTCAAGACGCTGTTGCGTGCGGAATGGCGGGGTGGACTGCCGCTGGTTTCCGGCTCAGCGTTGTTGTGCGGCTTCTACCTGAACGAGCTGTTGCTCAAGCTGCTGGCGCGCGAAGATGCGCATCCGCGATTGTTCGGCGACTACGCGGATGCGCTCGGCCGGCTCGCCGGCGGCGCCGATCAGGCGGCCGTCCTGCGCCAGTTTGAGCTGCGCCTGCTCACCGAGCTCGGTTACGCGCTGCCGCTGACGCACGAAGCCGACACGGGCGCGCCGGTAGATCCCGAGGCGCGCTACTATTACGCTTTCGAGCGCGGTCCGCGCCTGACCGTGTCGGAACCCGGTCGCCGTTATCCGCAGGTGCGTGGCGCGACCCTGCTGGCGCTCGCGGGACAGGACTTCGCGGCCGCTGACGCCGCCGCGGAGGCGAAGCGCCTGATGCGCGAGGTCCTCGATCATTATCTCGAGCAGCGCGCGATCTTCAGCCGCCGCGTCGTGCGCGACCTGCAGGCGCTCGACGAGACCACGCACGCAGCGCAGACCCAGGAACCTCAAGCATGATTGAACTTGGCGTCAACATCGACCACGTCGCGACGCTGCGCCAGGCGCGGATGACCTACGAGCCCGATCCTGTCTGGGCGGCGGTCGAGGCGCATCTCGGTGGCGCGGACGGCATCACGGTCCATTTGCGCGAGGATCGGCGCCACATTCAGGACGAGGATGTAAGGCGCTTGCGTGAGCTGGTGCACATAAAGCTGAACCTGGAGATGGCGGCGACCGGCGAAATGGTCGCCATCGCCTGCGCGCTGAAGCCGGAGATGGCGATGCTGGTGCCAGAAGGGCGGCGCGAAGTCACCACCGAGGGCGGCCTCGACGTCGCCGGTGACGAGGCACGGCTCTCCGACATCGTCGCGCGCCTGAACGCGTCGGGCATCATGACCAGCGTCTTCATCGATGCCGATCGCCGGCAGGTCGAGGCGGCGGCGCGGGCCGGCGCGCGGGTGTGCGAAATACACACCGGCCCGTACGCGCAGGCCTTTCACGCACGGGGCAGGGATGCGCAAAGCGCAGCGGTCATCGTCGAAGTGGCGAAGATCCGCGAGGCAGGCGCCGCGGTGCGCGAGCTCGGCATGCGTTTCAACGCCGGTCACGCGCTCAATTACTTCAACGTGCAGCCGGTCGCGGCGCTGGCAGGCGTGCGCGAGCTGCATATCGGTCATGCCATCGTCAGCCGCTCGGTGTTTGTCGGTCTGCGCGAGGCGGTGCGACAGATGAAGACGCTCATCCGCGAAGCCTCGCGCGGCGCGCCATGATGTCGGTCATGCCGCGCGGCCCGGTGATGATCGACCTCGCCGGCGTCGAGCTTGACGCCGACGCCCGGAAGCGTATCGCGCATCCGCTGGTGGGCGGCGTCATTCTGTTCTCGCGCAATTACGAATCCCCGGCGCAGCTCGACGCGCTGACCACGGCCATCCGCGCATTGCGAAATCCGGCGCCGCTGCTTGCCGTCGATCACGAAGGCGGACGCGTGCAGCGCTTTCGCGACGGCTTCGCGTCGATCCCGCCCATGCGCGCGCTCGGCGAGCTCTGGGATCGCGACGTCGCGGCGGCCGCCGCGGAGGCGGCGCGGCTTGGCCGCCTGATCGCCGACGAATTGGCCGGACACGGCATCGACTTCAGTTTCACTCCGGTACTGGACCTGGACTACGGTGCCAGCTGCGTCATCGGCGATCGCGCTTTCCATCGCAATCCCAACGCGGTCGCGCACCTGGCCAGCGCGCTCTGCCGCGGGTTGCGCGCGGGTGGCGTCGCTGCGGTCGGCAAGCATTTCCCGGGACACGGTTTTGTCACCGCCGATTCGCACCACGACGTGCCCGTCGACGAGCGACCACTCGCCGCGATCGAGGCCGACGACCTGGTGCCATTCGGCGCGCTGGTTCGGGACGGGCTTGCCGGAGTCATGCCGGCGCACGTGATCTACCCGGCGGTCGATGCCCAACCGGCCGGATTCTCGCGGCGTTGGCTCGACGATATCCTGCGGCGCAGGCTCGGCTTCGACGGCATGATCTTCAGCGACGACCTGTCGATGGCGGGCGCTCGCGGTGCGGGTGACGTCGTCGCGCGCGCCTGCGCTGCTCAGGTCGCCGGCTGTGACATGGTGCTCGTCTGCAACGATCCAGCGGCGGCCGATGCACTGCTGGCGCGGTGGCAACCCGCGCCGAATCAGGATTTTGCGCGCCGCGCCGAAGGCATGGCAAAACAGTAAGACCCAGCGACGAATCGGCGCCCGAGAACGCGTCAGGCATGACCGACCTCAGGTATAGGGGTGCGGCCACTTGCCGCCAAGTTTTCGAGTGATGTCCTCGGCGACGTGCGCTACCACCGGACCGAGCCTCTGAATGCGCTCGTCGGTCAGGCGCGATACCGGTCCAGCGACCGAAATCGCGCCCAGCGGTTCGGCGTACTCGTCGAAGATGGTCGCCGCCACGCAGCGCGTGGCGAGTATGTGTTCCTCGTCGTCGAAGGAAAACCCGCGCTGCCTTATGACACCTAGCGCGGAACGCATGGTCGCGATGTCGACGATGGTGTTGTCGGTTATTCGCGGCAGGCCCTTGCGCGCGAGGATCGCATCGATCTGCGCGTCGGTCAGCGCCGCGAAGATCGCCTTGCCCACGCCCGACGCGTGCAGTGGCACCCTGCTGCCCAGCCTGACCAGTGTGCGCATGGTCTCGCGGCATTGGACCTGCGCCACGAACACCGCCTCGTCATCGTCGAGTATCGCCAGATTGGCGGTTTCGCCTGTCTGCTCCATCAGCCGCCGCATGTAGGCATGGCTTTGCGCGACGAAGTCGCGGTTGGCGAGAAAGGTGCTGCCGATGGTGAACGCGTGCAGGCCGATGTACCACAGCCCCAGATCGCCGGCCTGGTGCACGTAGCCCATTTTCGCGAGAGTGCCGAGCAGGCGATGCGTGGTCGAGACGGGCAGGTGCACGCGCAGCGCCAGGTCGGTCAGCTGCAGGCCGCTGTCGGCCTTGGCGAGAGCGTCGAGTATCGACAGACCGCGTGTGAGGCTCTGAACTTGCCCGGTCGGCGCGCCGGGCTTGGCAGGTGCGCGGCCGCGGCGGGGCGGCATGGTGATGCGATCCGGCATGGCGGTGTCGGCGGTGCGTCCGCGCGGCGCTAGGCTAGCTTGAGGTGCGCGCCGACCGGACACAATACTCCGGCAACGTCAATTTCGAAGCGCGCCGACAGCAGCGCCGAATCGGCGACCGGTGCAGCGGTGCGCACGTAGCCCATGGCCAGCACGCGTCCGTGCTTGCGACTGTAGCCGGCAGAGGTCAGTTCGCCGACGCTGCGTCCGTCCATCAGGATGGGCTCGCCGCCCCACGCGAACGCGTCCGCGTCATCGAAACTGAACACGAGCAGGCGCTTGGTGATCCCGGCATCGCGTTGCCGCAACAGTGCAGCCCGGCCGACGAAGTCGACGGGCTTATCGAGCTTGACGGCATAGGCGAGGCCTGCTTCCCACGGCGTTTCGTCCGGCCCGAGCTCGGCGCCCCAGGCCCGGCGTCCCGCCTCGACGCGCAACGCGTCGATGGTGTAGTAGCCGGCGTCGCGCAGGCCGAGGTCGTCACCCGCCGAGAACAGGGCCTCGTAGAGCGTGACGCACTGCTCGGTGGGAACGACGAGCTCGTAGCCCGGGCCGCCGACGTAGCTCATGCGCGCGACGCGCACCCGCGCATAGCCGATGTCGATCTCGCGCGTCGCGGAGAATGGCAACGCCTCCTTGCCCAGATTGTTTGCAGACAGTCGGCCGAGCAGCGCTGCCGACTTCGGCCCCATCACCGAGATCACCGAATAGGCGCTGGTGACGTCGACCAGGACCGCGAACTCGTCCGCGCGCAGGTGGCGGTTGATCCAGTCGGCGTCGCGGGTGGCCTGCGCCGAACCAGTCAGGATGAAGAAGGTGTCGGGTGCGAGCCGCGTGATGGTCAGGTCGGACTCAAAGCCGCCGCGCTCGTTGAGCAGCGCCGTGTACACCATGCGTTGCAGCGGCACGTCGATGTCGTTGGCGCACAGCCGCTGCAGCACCGACAGCGCGTCGCGGCCCTTGAAGATGAATTTCGCGAACGAGGTCTGATCAAAGACGACGACGTTCTCGCGCGTCGCGCCCTGTTCGTCGATAACAAAAAGCAGCCAGCCAGGACTGTCCAGCGTCGGTGCAGGTTCGGTCGCGCCCGTCGGCAGGAAATAATTGGCGCGCTCCCAGTTCATCTTGCTGCCGAACACCGCGCCTTTGGCTTTCAGGCGATCGTAGAGCGGCGAGCGCCGCAACGGCCGCACGGTGGCGAGCTCCTCGCGCGGCCAGCGCATGGCGTAGTGCAGTCCGAGCGTCTCGGCAGTACGGTCGAAAAGATGCCGGCGGTTGGAATGGAAGGGCGCAAAGCGCCGGATGTCGACATCCCACAGGTCGAGCGGCGCTTCGCCGTTGATGATCCACTCCGCCACCAGCCTCCCGGCGCCGCCGGCGTTGGCGATGCCCGCCGAATTGAAGCCGGCGCAGACGAAGTAGCGCCGCAGCTCCGGCGCTTCGCCGAGCAGGAAGTTACCGTCCAGCGTGAAGCTTTCCGGGCCGTTGAGGAGCATGCGCACTTCCGCGGTTTCCAGGCACGGCGTGCGATGGATCGCGTTGGTCATCAGGATTTCGAACTGGTCCCAGTCCTCGGGCAATAGCTGGAACTCGAACTTGTCGGGAATCGCTGCGACGTTCCATGGCTTGGCGACCGGCTCGAAGCCGCCCATCACCAGGCCGCCGACTTCTTCCTTGTAGTAGATGTAGCCGTCGGGATCGCGCATGACCGGCAGGTTCGGATGTACACCCGCGATGGGCTTGGTGACGATATAGAAGTGCTCGGCCGCGAACAACGGCACGCTTACGCCGGCCATGCGGCCAAAATCGCGCGCCCATTGTCCCGCGCAGTTGACCAGCGTCTCGCAGCGCAACTCGCCTTCGCCGTCGGCATTGCGCCAGCGCACGCCGGCGACCGCACCGCTGTCGGTGATAACGCCCGTGACCGTGGTGTCCTCGCGGATGCGCACACCGCGCATGCGCGCGCCCTTGGCCAGCGCTTGCGTCAGGTCGGTGGGATTGGCCTTGCCGTCACCGGGAATCCAGACCGCGCCGGACAAGTCGTCGATACGCAGGAGTGGACAGAGCTTGCCCGCTTCCGCCGGAGTGACGAATTCGAAATCGATCCCGAAGCTCTTCGCGCGTGCCATCTGCCGCTTGAGGAGCTGCAGCCGCGCCGGCGTCTTGGCAACATTGACGCTGCCGCATTGCTTCCACCCGGTCGCGAGGCCGGTCTCGGACTCGAGCGTCGAATACAGCTCGATGCCGTATTGGCTCATCCGGGTCGCGTTGCGGGTCGCGCGCAGTTGGCCGACCAGGCCCGCCGCGTGCCACGTCGTGCCGCAGGTCAGCTTGCCCTGCTCGAGCAGCACGACGTCGGTGCAACCGAGTTTCGCGAGGTGGTAGGCGGTGCTCGCGCCAGCGATCCCGCCGCCGACGACTACGACCTGTGCAAAGCGCTCCATCAACCGAGCTTGAGCGTGGCGATACCGGCAACGACGGTCGCGGCTCCGGCGGCCCGGCGCCAGCCAAAGCCTTCCTTGAGCCACAGCGAGCCCATCAGCGCGGCGAACAGCACCGAGGTTTCGCGCAACGCCGCGATGACAGCGATCGGCGCGCGGGTCATCGCCCACAGCACGATGGCGTACGCGGCGAAGCTGAAGGCGCCAGCCACCATACCGGCGCGCCAGTTGCCGCGCAGATATCCCACCGCCGACCGGCCGCGGCGTATGCCGATCCAGATCAGGAAAGGCAGCCCTTCCAGGAACAGCAGCCACGTCACATACGCCATGGCGTTGCCCGCGGCGCGCGCTCCGGTACCGTCGACGACCGTGTAGGCGGCGACAATCGCGGCGTTGGCGAAAGCCCAGCGCGCGGCGCTGGGCGGATGCTTGTTGCGCTGGACGAAGGCAATGCTGATGATGCCCGCCGAGATGAGCCCGATGCCGAGCATCATCGCCGCGCTCGGCAGTTCGCGCAGGAACAGGCTGCCGATGACCGTGACGATCAGCGGCGCGGTGCCGCGCATCAGCGGGTATGCGAACGACAGGTCGCCGATGCCGTATGCGCGTGCCAGCGTCGTGTAGTAGCCGAAGTGGATCACCGACGATGCCGCCATGAACAGCCAGGCGTTGGATTGCGGCAACGGCACGAACGGCACGATCAGCATGGCCCAGAATGCCGATCCGGCGACAACCGCCGCGATGTCGAGCATCGCATCGCCGCCCGTTGACGATTTCAAAAGTGCGTTCCAGCTAGCGTGCAGGAATCCGGCGCCGAGGACGGCCAGCGTGATGCCGGTGGTCAACTCCATTGCGTCACGCCAGCGCCCCGAACTCGCGCATCAAGCCGTGCGCGGCTTGTGCTTGGGCCAGTGCTTGCTGTCCTCGGCGCCATCCGGGGCGGGTTCGATTTCCGTTGCCGCTGGCGCCGGCACCGGCGAGTTCATGAGCCGTGTCTTGGCCAGCACTCCGGCATGCTCGAGAATCGGATAGGCGATCGAGCAGATGTGCGAGTTGATGCGCTTGAGATCGCTGATGAGGTCGAGGTGCAACGACGAGGTTTCGATGCTCTGCATCGTATTGCTGGTCAGGCGCTCGATGTGCGATTGCGAATATGCGCGCTCGAGGTCGCGGAAGAGCACCTTCTCGGCCAGCAGGCGCTGCGCACTCGCCAGGTCCCCGTGCAGGAATACGCTCATGCCCAAGCGCAGGTTCGCCAGCAGCCGTCCGTGCAGGTCGCAGATTTCCTCCATTCCCGCCTCGGAGAACTTGCGGCCCTTTTCGATCTTCTTTTCCTCGAGGTCGTTGATGACTCGCTCGATGATATCGCCGACCTGCTCCATGTTGATGGCGAAGGACACGATATCCGCCCAGCGCTGGCCTTCCTTGTCGTCGAGCGCCTTGCGGCTCACCTGGGTGAGGTAGAGCTTGATCGCGGTGTAAAGATTGTCGACGATGTCGTCCATCTTGCGCAGCCGCTCGGCGAGCGCGCGATCGTTGGTCTTGAGCACGGTCAGCATGCCGACGAGCATCTGCTCGATGAAGTCGGCCAGACGCACCGCTTCCCGCGCGGCGTTGCCGATCGCCAGGATCGGTGTTTCCAGCGCCGACGGATCGAGATAGCGTGCCCGCGCCGGGTCGTCGACGTCGGGTTTTGTCGGCAGCAGGCGCTCGGCGAGACGCGCGATCGGCTCGGTGGCGCCAATGAAGACCACGGCGATGGAGACATTGAAGAGCAGATGGAAATAGACTGTGCTCTGACCCTCGGTGAACGAGAACGAGTTGAACAGGTCCTCGACGTAGGGGAGCAACGGCACGATGATCGCACAGCCGAGCAGTCGGAAAAGCAGGTTGCCGAGCGTCACCCGCCGTGCTTCGGGTGGCGAGGTCATGGTGTTCATCATCGCCAGCAATCCGCTGCCGAGGTTCGCGCCCAGCACCAGGCCGAGCGCGACATGCAGGGCGATCACTTTCGAAGTCGCCAGCGTCGCGGTGAGCAACACCACCGCCAGGCTTGAATACGACAACATCGTGAACACTGCCGCGACCAGCATGTCGAGCAGCACGTCCCCGGTGAGCGAAGCGAAGATCACCTGTACTCCTGCGCCCTGGGTCAGGGGCCTGGCGGCCAGCACGATGAGCTGCAGGGCGAGAATGATGAGCCCGAGGCCGATGAGCACGCGGCCAATCCGGCCGATGGATGTCGACTCGCGGCGCATGAACATGGTGACGCCGACGAAAATGAAGAACGGCGACAGCCACGACAGATCTTGCGCGAAGAGCAGGGTCATGAGCGACGTGCCCACATCGGCGCCGAGCATGATCGCTAGCGCCGGCGCGGTGGCAATCAGGCCCTGGCCGGCGAACGAAGCCACCATTAGCGCAGTGGCGGTGCTGCTCTGGATAAGCGCAGTGATACCGAGTCCGGCCATCAAGGCCGCGTAGCGATTGCTGACGCTTTGGCGCAGCAAGCGGCGCAGGTCGCCGCCCCAGATGCTGAGGATCCCCGTGCGCACGATGTGCGTCCCCCAGACGAGAAGGGCGACTCCGGCGAGCAGATTGAGCAATATTTTCATAGGCGATCAGGCACGCTCAGTTACGTTGTGCGGCCTGCATCACATGCACGAAATATGCCAGCGTCGGCGTCTTGACCCCCGCCGTCTTGGCCGAGTCGTCCCAGACGCGCAGCTCCACTGCGCGCGTCGCCCCGATGCGCGAGCCGAAAGTGTCCGCGTCCGTCAGGGAATAGATGCCGCCCTGCAAGGCGAGGCTGCGCTTGGAATCTAGCGACAGAGCGTCGTAGTAGCCCCGCCGTTTCGCGCAAAGGTAACGCTTGGCGTCGACGTGCAGCCGGATTGGCTCGAGGACGCCGTCGCCGAAGGTAGGGCGCAGGAAGGGCAGCGCGGCGTACTGATGCACGTCGTCGATGCCGCGCTCGGTCGGTGTCTCGCCCTGGTCGTTGAGCATGTGGCCGAGGTCGTGGAGCAGTGCGGCGGTGATCAGCGCGGCGTCGGCGCCGGCATTCTGCGCCAGCGTGGCGGTCTGCAACGCATGTTCGAGCTGCGTCACCGGCTCGCCGCTGTACATGCGCGCACCCTTGGCGGCGAAGACGTTGCAGATGTCGTCGATGCTCAGTGCCATGTCAGCGTCCCTTCGGCGGCCGGCGGCTTACCATGGCAACGAATAAGTCTTGGTGTTGGTGAAACTCTTCATCGCTTCCTGCACGCCTTCCTTGTAGCCCAGCCCTGAATCCTTGATTCCGCCGAACGGCGTAAGTTCCAGTCGGTATCCCGGGACCTCGCGCACGTTGACGCTGCCCACGTTGAGCTCCGACACCAGGCGCGTAATCCAGTCGAGACGGTTGGTGCATACCGCCGAGGACAGGCCGTAGTCGGTGGAGTTGGCGATGGCGATCGCGTCGTCGATGCTGGCGAAACGGATGACCGGCGACACGGGGCCAAAGGTTTCGTATTTCACGACCGGCATGTCGGTGGTCACGTGATCGAGAACCGTCGGGGAGTAAAGGGCTCCGTCGCGAATGTTGCCGTAGAGGAGCTTGGCGCCACGGGTCACCGCATCGTTGACCTTGTCTTCGAACGACCGGGCGGCGGCTTCGTCGATGACCGTGCCCATGTCGGTGTCGGGATCCATCGGATCGCCGTACTTGACAGCTTGCGTCTTCGCCAGCAGCAGTTCGACGAAGCGCTCCGCCACCGATTCCTGCACCAGCAGGCGTTTGACCGCGGTGCAGCGCTGGCCGGAGTTCTTGTACGAACCGGCGACGGCGAGCGTAGCAGCTTCGTCGAGATCGGCGTCTTCCATGACGATGATCGGGTCGTTCCCGCCCAGCTCGAGCACCTGACGCTTGTACACTGCCTTCGCGGCGATGTACTTGCCGACGCTGACGCCGCCGGTGAACGTGACCAGATCGACGTCCGGATTGGTGAGCATTTCGTCGGCGATTTCCTTCGGGTCGCCGGTCACGACGGCGAACATTTCCGGCGGCAGGCCAGCCTCGTACAGGATGTCGGCGAGCAACAGCGCCGACATTGGCGTTTTTTCGGTGGGCTTGAGCACCATCCGGTTGTTGGTCGCGATCGACGGCGCGACTTTGTGCGCGACCTGGTTGAGCGGATGGTTGAACGGCGTGATCGCCGAGATCGCGCCCAGCAGCGGCTCGCGCAACGTGTACACCTTGCGTTTCTTGCCGTGCGGCGTCAGATCGCAGGAGAACACCTGGCCGTCGTCGGACAGCGCCGCGTTGCCCGCGAACACGAACACGTCGCAGGCGCGGCCGACCTCGTAGAGCGAGTCCTTCTTGCAGAGGCCGGATTCGGCGGTGATCAGGTCGGCGATTTCCTCGGTGCGGCCGCGCATCAAGTCTGCCGTCTTGTAGCAGATGCGGTAGCGGTCGTGCCGGGTGAGCGTGGAGCGAAAGCGCTTGGCGATGGCGAACGCAACGCGCACGTCGGCCACGGTTGCTTTGGGCACGGTTCCCACGAGCGTGCCGTTGTAAGGGTTGCGGACCTCGATGACGCGCTCGCCGCCGACCCGTGTTCCGCCGATGCGCATTTTTTCGTGACGAACCGGCGTCGAGTCGCCCTGGGGTAATTCGGACATTCTGTTCATCGTTGCTGCGCGTTGCGCCACTGGCCGATTCGGCGCTTCGGCGCTCTGGGCGGGAGTGATCATGCGCGGGTCCGACGTGGTGCGATCATGGCGAGGTGGCGCTGCGACGTCGTATGGCGGGTCCGATGCATGCGTTCGCGGCTGCCAACGGCGTGGTCGTGCAGCGCCCTGCCGGCGGCGGCAACATCGCCGGAGGCGATCTTGTCGACGATGTCGCGATGCTCGCGCGTCGACACCGGCAGCGAGCCGCCTTGCGCCAGCGTCTGCCGGCGAAACAGGTTCAATTCGTTGACCAGGCGCCGGTAGGTGGCGAGCAGCTTCGCGTTGCGGGTCAGCGCAACCAGGCGGTCGTGAAAGTCGAGGTTCAGCGGCCAGTACGCGTCGACGTCATTCTTCGCTGCCGCCCGGTCCATGCGCGCAACCGCGGTGCGCAGTTCGCCAATGTCGGCGGCGGTTGCAGTCTGGGCCAGGCGGCGGCCGATCCATTCGTCGAGCGCGGCGCGCACTTCGTAGATTTCGTCGGCTTCCTCGACGCTCAGCTCGCGGACGAAAACGCCGCGATTCTTCTCGAGCCGGACCAGTCCCGATTCCTCGAGGGCGCGAAAGGCTTCGCGCACCGGCCCGCGGGAGACGCCGAGCAGGTCCGCGATCGCTGCCTCGTTGAGCTTGGCGCCGGCGGCGAGTTCGCCGCCGAGGATCATGCGCTCGAGTTCCTGCTGGACCAGCGTCGGCAGCGAGTTGGCCTGCACCAGAGCGATCGTTGCCGCGGGAGCGCGCGTTCGCGCCGCAGCTTTCAGGAGCGGTTTGGCCATCCTTGCGATTAGACGCTCGCCGGTGTAGATTGTCAACAATCTGCAATTGCCACCGGCCGATTCGCGTATGCAAATTCATCGCTGCGTCATGCGCGGTAAGCGATAATCCGCATTGCCTGCCGGTGACTGCCGGCGTAGCATTTTTTGGTCGGACGCTTCGACCTTGGTCCAACTTTCGGGAGAGAACTATGCAAGTCGCGGCAAGCAGATCATATTGGCAGCGCATTGCGCTTGCGGTAGTTTCCGTCGCTGCGCTGTGGTCCGCTACGGCCACGGCGCAAAAAACCGAGCTGCTGGTCTATACCGCGCTCGAAACCGATCAGATCAAGGCCTACGAAGAGGCTTTCTACAAAGCCTATCCCGACGTCGCGATCAAGTGGGTGCGCGATTCGACTGGTGTGATCACGGCCAAGCTGCTTGCCGAAAAAGCCAATCCGCAGGCGGACATGGTGGTCGGTACTTCCGCGTCGAGCCTGGCGGTCTTTGCCAATGAGGGCATGCTGCAGCCCTATGCGCCCAAAGGCCTGGACAAGATTTCCGCGGGCTATCGCGATCCGAAGAATCCGCCGGAATGGGTGGGTATGGACGTCTACGGCGCGGCGATTTGCTTCAACACCGTCGAGGCCGCCAAGCTCGGCCTGCCCAAGCCGGAAACCTGGAAAGACCTGACCAAGCCGATCTACAAGGGCAAGATCGTCATGCCGAATCCGGCGTCCTCGGGCACCGGTTACCTCGACGTCGCCGGCTGGCTGCAGATGTGGGGTGACGCGGACGCGTGGAAATTCATGGATGGCCTGCACGAGAACGTGGGCCACTACACGCATTCGGGATCGAAGCCGTGCCGCGAAGCCGGCGCCGGCGAGTTCCCGATCGGCGTGTCCTTCGAGTACCGCGCGGTGACGACCAAGAAGGGCGGCGCGCCCATCGACATCATCTTCCCCAAGGAAGGACTGGGCTGGGATCTCGAGGCATCGGGCATCATGAAGACGACCAAGAAGGTCGAGGCCGCGCGCAAGCTCATGGATTGGCTGGCGACTCCTGATGCGATGGCGCTATTCGCGAAGAATTTCGCCGTGCTGGCGGTCCCCGGCATCGCCAAGCCGCTGGAATTCATCCCGGCGGATTACGAACAACGACTGGTGAAGAACGATTTTGCCTGGTCGGCCAAGAACCGCGACAAGATCCTCGCCGAGTGGACCAAGCGCTACGACGGCAAGTCGGAGCCAAAATAAGCGCCTGAGATAAACGCGCCCCGGTCGACGGGGCGCTTTTTTTTGGCGCTATACGAGAGGGTGCAGTGCCCGATCCCGCCGCGACGCCCGCGCCGTACCTGAAGCTCGAAGGCATTCGCAAGACCTTCGGCAAGTTCACCGCGCTTCACAACATCGCCCTGTCGGTCCGCCCCGGCGAGTTGATCACCTTCCTGGGGCCCTCCGGTTGCGGCAAGACCACGCTGCTGCGGATCATCGCCGGACTCGAGACGCAGGATACCGGCAACATCGTTCAGGGCGGACGCGACATTTCGCGCCTGCCACCGATGCAGCGCGACTACGGCATCGTGTTTCAGTCGTACGCGCTGTTTCCGAATCTGACGATCTTCGCCAACGTCGCTTACGGCCTGGTCAATCGCCGCAGGGGGCGCGACGAAATCCTGCGTCGCGTCGGCGAACTGCTGACGCTGGTGGGATTGCCCGACGCGGGCCCGAAATATCCCGGCCAGATGTCTGGCGGCCAGCAGCAGCGCATCGCGCTGGCGCGCGCGCTGGCCACTTCGCCCGGGCTGCTGCTGCTCGACGAGCCGCTGTCGGCGCTCGATGCGCTCGAGCGCCTGCGCCTGCGCGGCGAAATCCGCGCGCTGCAGCAGCGCCTGGGCGTGACGACCATCATGGTGACGCACGACCAAGAGGAGGCGCTGTCGATGGCCGACCGTGTCGTGGTGATGAACCAGGGCGTCATCGAGCAGATCGGCACGCCGCAGGAAGTCTATCGCGAACCGGCGTCGGCGTTCGTCGCCGATTTCGTCGGTAAGGTCAACGTCATCAGTGCCGTGGCCGAGAGCAATGGTCGCTATCGCGTGGGCGGACTGGTGCTCGATGCCGCCGCTGGCAACACGCCGGTCGCAGCGGGAACCGCGGTGCGGCTGTACCTGCGTCCCGAGGATGTCGTGATCAATGGCGCCGCCGGCGGCCTGGCCAACGGTGCACAGGGCAACGTCACCAAGGTGGAATTTCTCGGCGCGTTCTGCCACGTGACGGCCGCCTTGGCGCAGGCTCCCGGGCAGGCGCTGCTGATCAACATATCGCGCCACAGCATCGACGAAATGTGCCTGGTCGAGGGCTCGGTGCTGCATCTCGCCTTGCCCGCCGACTGCATGCGGCTGCTCGCCTGACGCAACCGCGCTACCCATGAGCACTGCCGCCGCCGACGCCATCGCGCTAGCCGCGCCGCGGGTCAAGCCCGTCGCGCATTGGCACGACCGGCTCGCGCTCGGCCTGCTGCTGGTGGTGTGCGCGATACTGGTGGTGTTTCTGCTCGCGCCGCTGTTCATGATCCTGGTGAAGAGCGTGGAAGACAAAAGCGGAGCTTTCGTCGG
>JBDTLK010000040.1:0-23850 GCA_039934835.1 Edaphobacterium sp. (SeqCode)
GGCTCGGTCTCGCGCAGCAGGATGCTGATGTCCTTGCGATCGTCGGGGCTCGCGACCTCGGCGCCGAAGCCGATGCCTGGCTTGGCAGTGCGCTGGCGGATGATCTTTTCCAGGCCGTCGAACGCGCCGCCGCACACGAACAGGATGTTGGTCGTGTCGACCTGCACGAACTCCTGATTCGGATGCTTGCGCCCACCCTGCGGCGGCACCGACGCGATCGTGCCCTCGATGAGCTTGAGCAGCGCCTGCTGCACGCCCTCGCCGGAGACGTCGCGCGTGATCGACGGGTTGTCGCTCTTGCGCGAAATCTTGTCGATTTCGTCGATATAGACGATGCCGCGCTGCGCCTTCTCGATGTCGTAGTCGCACTTCTGCAACAGCTTCTGGATGATGTTCTCGACGTCTTCGCCCACGTACCCGGCTTCGGTCAGCGTGGTCGCGTCAGCGATCACGAACGGGACGTCGAGCAGGCGGGCCAGCGTCTGCGCCAGCAGGGTCTTGCCCGACCCGGTCGGTCCGATCAGCAGGATGTTGCTCTTGGCCAGTTCGACGTCGTCGTCCTTGACGCTGGTCTCGAGCCGCTTGTAGTGATTGTAGACTGCAACCGACAGGATTTTCTTGGCCGGCTCCTGCCCGATCACGTACTGGTCGAGGATCTGACGGATCTCGTGCGGAGTGGGCAGCTTGTCCTTGTCGGCCCGGGTGGCGTCGGCCGTGGCGCCCTCTTCCCGGATGATGTCATTGCAGAGCTCGATGCACTCGTCGCAGATGAACACCGATGGACCGGCGATAAGCTTCCTCACCTCGTGCTGGCTTTTGCCGCAGAAGGAGCAGTAGAGAAGCTTGTCGCCGGACGTCTTTTCCGCCATTTCACCGCCTTCGTGCCTCTACGCTGAGGCGCAAGGCGTCTACACTTTACCCGGGCTCGGCCCTGCTCTGCAAGATTTTGTCCACGATTCCATAGGTAACGGCCTCGCCCGCCGTGAGAAAGCGGTCGCGGTCGTGGTCCAGCTCGACTTGCTCGATGCTGCGACCGGTCAGCTTGGACATAAGCACCAGGAAGCGGCGTTTCAGGTCGATGGCGAACTGAGCGTGCCGCTCGATATCGGATACCTGACCCTGGAATCCGCCCGAAGGCTGATGGATCATGACCGTCGAATTGGGCAATGCGAAGCGCTTGCCCTTGGCGCCCGCCGCCAGCAAAAAGGCGCCCATGCTCGCCGCCATGCCCACGCACAGCGTCGACACGTCCGGCTTGATGAACTGCATGGTGTCGAAGACCGCCATGCCGGCCGACACCGAGCCACCGGGTGAATTGATGTAAAAATTGATGTCCTTGTCCGGATTTTCCGATTCCAGGAACAACATCTGCGCCACGATCACGTTGGCGGTGACGTCGTCGACCGGGCCGACCAGGAAAATGACCCGCTCCTTCAGCAGGCGCGAATAAATGTCGTATGCGCGCTCGCCCCGGCCGCTTTGCTCGATCACCATCGGGATCAATCCCAATCCGGTGGGCTCCTGCCTGCTGGCTTGGTTCATCGTCTGCCTTTCGCGTTGCAACGCCCGTTATTGCTACTGGCTCGCACCCGGACCGGTTGCCGGCTCCATCAGTTCCGCGAAGCTCGTCGCCCGGTCCGCCACCTGCGCCTGCGTGAGCACCCAATCGACGACGTTACGTTCGAGTGCCGCCATCTCGAACTCGTTCAGGCGTTCGGGCTGCTCGTAGTGCCAGCGGATCACCGCCTCCGGCTGTTCGTAACTCTGTGCCGCCTCGGCCACCAGCGCGCGCACCTGCTCGGGCCGCGCCTGCAATTGATGCGACCGCACCAGCTCGTTCAGGATCAGACCAAGCGTCACACGCTCCTGCGCCTGCTGCTGAAACGTTGCCGGCGAGAGGTCCACGTCCTCGGCCTTGATGCCGCGGTTCTTGAACTCCGCCGCCGCCCGCGTCGCCAGAGTCCGCGCTTCCTGCTCGACCAGGGATTTGGGGGCGGTCACCGAGACATTCAACAGCAGGGCCTTCATCACCTGATCCTTGACCGCCGCTTCGATCTTGCGTTTGAGCTCCAGCGACAGGTTGGCATTGACCTCGGCGTGAAGGTCCTCGACCTGGCCGCTGGCAATGCCGAAGGTCTTCACGAACTCGGCGTCGATGCCCGGAAGCCTCGGCGGTCTTTCCGGCCACGTCCTTGCCATGGTAATCGGCGGGGAAGACCAGCGGAAAAGTTCGGGTCTCGCCCACGCTCATGCCGGTTAGCGCCGCATCGAACTGGGGCAGCATCCGGCCTTCGCCCACGATGACCGCATAATCCTTGGCCTGACCGCCGGGAAACTCCACGCCGTCGATGCGGCCGGTGAAGTCCACGGTGGCGCGATCGCCATGCTGTGCCGGACGCTCGACCGGGTCATAGCGCCCGCGCTGCTTGCGCAGGATTTCCAGGGTGTTGGAAACGTCGGCCGGACCGACTGAAGCCACAGGCCGCTCGACCTTCATCGACGACAGCTCGCCCAGCTTCACTTCTGGGTAGATCTCGAACAGCGCCGAGAATTCGAACTGGTCGGTAGACGGCGCGTCCCGCGGCTCGATGCGCGGGGTGCCGGCGACGCGCAGATTCTGCTCGCGAATCGCGTCGTTGAAGCTGGTCTGCACCGTGTCCGAGATCACGTCCGAGCGCACCTGCGGCCCGTATTGCTGCGCGATCATCTTCAGCGGCACCTTGCCCGGGCGAAAGCCCGCGACCTTTGCCGTCTTGGCCAGCCGCGCCAGGCGCTTTTGCACCTCGCCTTCGACCTGTTCGATCGGCACCGCGATGTTCAGCCGCCGCTCGAGCTGGCCCAGGGTTTCCAGAGTTGTTTGCATACCCGATGATTCCTTGCTAGATTCTTTGGTGGTGCGAAAGGAGAGACTCGAACTCTCACGCCTCTCGGCGCCGGCTCCTAAGGCCGGTGCGTCTACCAATTCCGCCACTTTCGCAGCCGCATTGCGAAACACGTCAGTATAGCGGAATCACCCCCTCCGCGCCACGCAAAGGCTGTGCGCCTCGCTCGCTCAAGACTCCATTCCGGTGCCGGTCGATCACTACGAGAATTTCCCTGTTGCATCGTGGCTTGCGCCGGCGCGGCTGCGCCCGGCGATCGCCGCGATCTACTGGTTCGCGCGCGGTGCCGACGACATCGCCGACGAGGGCGACGCCGCGCCTGTTGCGCGCTTGGCGGCGCTGGATGGCTACGCCGCGATGCTCGATCGGATCGAAGCCGGCGAGCATCCCGCCGAACCACCTTTCGCAGCGCTGGCATTGGCGATCCGCTCTCACGACCTGCCACTCGCGCCGCTGCGGGCGCTGCTCTCGGCGTTCCGCCAGGATGTGCAGAAAACGCGTTATGCTGATTTCGGCGAGGTGCTGGACTATTGCGCGCGTTCGGCCAACCCGGTGGGTCGCCTGCTTCTGCATCTCAACGGCATCGATACCGACGCGGCTCGGCGCCAGGCCGACGCCATCTGCACGGGACTGCAGCTCGCCAATTTCTGGCAGGACATCGCGATCGACTGGTCCAAGCAGCGCGTCTATCTGCCGACGGAGGACCTCTTGCGCTTTGGCGTGGCCGAGTCCCAGATCGCGGCCGGCGTGTGCGACGCGCGCTGGACGGCGATGCTCGATTTCGAAACGGCGCGCACGCGCGCAATGCTCGAGTCCGGGCGTCCGCTCGCCGCCGCTTTTCCGGTGCGCATGCGTATGGAACTCAAAATGGTCATCGCTGGCGGCCTGCGCATACTGCAGTCGATCGATGCGGCGCACGGCGATATTTTTCGTCACCGGCCGGTCCTGACCCGGCGCGACTGGGCGGCGATGTCGGTCGCGGCATTGCGCCACTGACATGCAACGACCACTACGCTCGCTTTGTGCGGTAGAGCCGCATCCCGCTTCGCGGGAACAGCCTTCGGTTGTCCTGCCGCCTTCGGCCTTGTGCTCGCTGCCCCCGGTGGGGGCAGGTCAGTGGCTTGGGACGGCCCGGCGCCACTGACATGAAACGACCCCCACGCTCGCTTTGCTCGCTGCCCCCGGAGGGGGCAAGTCAGTGGCTTGGGACGGCCCGGCGCCACTGACATGGACCCGATCGTCTACTGTGAAGCCAAGGTCGCGAGCAGCGGCTCGAGCTTCACCTACAGCTTCCGCTTCCTGCCAGAAGCGCGGCGCCGAGCGATGACCGTCCTCTATGCCTATTGCCGCGAAGTGGACGACGTCGTCGACGAAGTGGCTGACCCGGCGGTTGCGCGCATGAAGCTCGCCTGGTGGCGCAAGGAAATTGCCGCTGTCTACAATGGTACGCCGCAACATCCGGTGGCGCAGGCGCTCCAACCAGTGGTCGCCGAATTCGGCCTGCCGCGCGCGCACTTCGATGCCATCATCGATGGTATGACCATGGACCTGGAGCAAAGCCGGTACCTCGATTTCGCGACACTCGAGCGCTACTGCCACCGCGTCGCAGGAGTCGTCGGCCTGCTGTCGGCGGAAATCTTCGGTTATGACGACCCGGCGACGCGAACCTACGCCAACGGGCTCGGCATTGCCTTCCAGCTCACCAACATCATCCGCGACGTCGGCGAGGACGCGCGGCGCGGGAGGATTTACCTGCCGCAGGACGAATTGCAGCGCTTCGACGTCGCCGTCGCGGACATTCTTGCTTTTCGCGCCACGCCTGAGTTCAAGCAACTCATGGCGTTTCAGGTCGAGCGCGCGCGCGCCACCTACGCTCGCGCGCTCGCCGCGCTACCGCGTCGCGACCGGCGCGCACAACGTCCGGGGTTGATGATGGCGGCGATCTATCGCGCGCTGCTCGATCGGATCGAGCGGGAACATTTCCAGGTCCTCGAACGGCGGATCCGGCTGACGCCTTTGCACAAGGCGTGGCTGGCGTGGCGGACGTCGTGGTCGTACTGAGGTGAGCGCCGCCGGGCCGTCCCAAGGTGCGCGCCCCCTCAGGGGGAGGCGGCGCGCAGCGCCGCTTCGGGGGGATCATGCACGCGCCAACGTTGCCGTCGTCGGCGGCGGATACGCCGGATTCGCCGCGGCGGTCACGCTCGCTGCGGCCGGTCGCCAGGTGGTCGTCTTCGAGGCGGCGCGCACCCTCGGCGGGCGCGGGCGTCGCGTCGACGCGTTCGGCACGCACGTCGACAATGGCGCACACATCCTGCTCGGCGCGTATCGGCAGACGCTCGCGCTGCTGCGCGACGTGCACGGTCCCGGCGCGGAACACGAACTGCTCGACCGGCGGCGTCTGGTGCTCGAGCAGCCCGGCGTGTTTCGCTTGCGCACGCCGGCACTGCCGGCACCATGGCACCTGGCCGCGGGCCTGCTGAGCATGCGCGGCGTTTCCCGCCACGAACGCCTGCGCACCGTCGCTTTCGTGCGCCGTCTGCAGCGCGGCGCATTCGCCTGCGCTCCGCAACTGAGCGTCGCCGAGCTGCTCGCGGATCAACCGGCCGCGATCGTCGCCATGCTGTGGGAGCCGCTGTGCCTAACCGCGCTCAATACCCCGACTGCGACGGCATCGGCGCAAATTTTCCTCAACGTGCTGCGCCTCGCGTTCGCGGGCAGCGCGCGTGACTCGGATTTGCTGCTGCCGCGCGTCGATCTGTCGACGCTGTTCCCCGATGCCGCCGCCGCGTTCGTGACCGACCGCGGCGGCGAAATTCACATGGGCACAACCGTCGGTGCAATCGCCGGCGACGCCGCGGGCGTTGCCATCACCGCGGGGTACGCCGAGCAACGCTTCGCCGCGGCGGTCATCGCGGTGGGACCGCATCAACTGGCGCGCGTCTTCGCCCCGCGGATGGTCACCGGCGCGGTGGCGCACGCGCTGGAGCTCATCGCCGGGTTCGCCTACGAACCGATCACCACCGTGTACCTGCAGTATCCGCACGCGCTGGGGCTGGCACTGCCGATGTTCAAGCTCGATGGTGCTCCCGGGCAATGGGTGTTCGATCGCGGTGCGCTCGGCGGACCGACGGGACTCGCGTCGGTCGTCATCAGCACCGAGAGCGTGCATGCCAGGATCGCGCACGCTACGCTGGCGCAGGCGATCGATGTGCAACTGCGCCGCGCCTGGCCGCAGCTTCCTGCGCCCGTCTGGACGCAGGTGATCGCCGAACGGCGCGCCACTTACGCGTGTACGGCGGACCTGCAACGCCCGGCAGCCGCGCTGCTCGCGCCGCACTTGTATCTGGCAGGTGATTACACCGACACCGAATTGCCAGCGACTCTGGAAGCGGCCACGCGCAGCGGCGTGGCGGCCGCGCGCCTGCTGCTTGCCACCCACTCCTGAACGCGGTGTGCGGTCATGAAGCGGGTTCGCGCGCGCCCGGTCCCAGCGCACGCTGCATGAGCACGACGTCGAGCCAGCGGCCGAATTTCCAGCCGACGTCAGGCAGCGCCCATTGCCCTCAAACTGGCCTCGGCGCGCACGCGGATCGAAGCCGTGTTCGACACTAGCGCCCGCCGCCGGTGCGATCGCGAAGTAGTCGCTGTCGTTCGCGGTTCCAGTCGCGCTCTTTTTCGGTCGCGCGCTTGTCGTACTGTTTCTTACCCTTGGCCAGGCCGATTTCAAGTTTGATGCGGCCGCCCTTGAAGTGCAAGTCGAGCGGCACCAGCGTGTACCCCGCGCGATCGACCTTGCCGACCAGGCGATTGATTTCGATCCTGTGCATGAGCAACTTGCGCGTGCGCGTCGGATCGGGGCGGATGTGCGTCGACGCGGTAGGCAGCGGCATGATGTGGGCTCCGAACAGCACGATCTCGCCGTTCTTCATCAGGACGTACGCCTCCTTCAGTTGCGCCCGCCCGGCGCGAATAGCCTTGACTTCCCAGCCTTCGAGCGCGAGGCCCGCCTCGAATTTTTCCTCGACAAAATAGTCGTGATAGGCTTTTCTGTTGGCAACGATGCTCATCTGCGGTTCCAGGTCCTGATTCCATCCATTGTAACAATGGCCAGCGTGCACAAATCGGTACTCGTGCCCTACAGCGCGGCGCAGATGTTCGTGCTGGTCGAGCGCAGCGACGACTATCCGCGGTTCCTGCCATGGTGCGCGGGCGCACAGGCGATCGAGCGCGACGGCGAGCGCGTGGTCGTCCGCATCGACATCGACTTTCATGGCGTCCGTGCGCATTTCACGACCGCAAACCAGAATCGGCCGTCGGAACAGATAGTCATGCACCTGCGCGACGGACCGTTCCGCCGCCTGGAAGGGACCTGGAAATTCCATCAACTGGCTGCACAGGCATGCAAGGTCGAATTCGACCTCGAGTATGAGTTCAGCAGTGCCGCTCTGGCGCGCGTCGTCGGACCCGTATTCAACTACATCGCCGACAGCTTCATCGACGCCTTTGTCAGGCGTGCCGAAGTCGTTTACGGCGCATGAGCGCGGCGGGCCGCTCCGGGCCGGAAGGACCTTCGCCACGACGCCTCGCCGTCACCGTCGTCTACGCCCTGCGCGACCGCGCGACCCAGATCGCCTTGCAACTGCCCGAGGGTGCGACCGTGGCACAGGCGCTGGAACGCTCGGGGCTTGCGGCACTGCATCCGGAAGCCGACATCGCCCGGTGCCCGGTGGGAATTTTCGGCAAGGCGGTCGACCGCCAGGCGATCATTGCCGATGGCGACCGAATCGAAGTCTATCGCTCGCTCGTCGCCGACCCGAAGGAACGACGGCGCGCGCGCGCGAAAAGATCCGGGACGCGCTAGGCGCGCCGACGTCGCGATCAGGGTTTGGCGCCGCGCTGGCGCAAGCTCTTCTCGATGTCGAAAAAGCCGCCGCGGTCCGCCCACGCTAGCGCGCTCGCGCCATTTTCATTGCGGTGATTTATGTCGGCGCCCTTGGTCAGCAGGAGGTCGATGGTCGCGGCGTGACCGCCGCGCGCCGCCATCATCAACGGCGTGGTGCCGTTGGCGGATGCCGCGTCGACCTTGCCGCCGATTTCGATCAGATAGCGCACGACTTCGGTCTGCCCGGTCGACGCCGCGTACGCCAGCGGTGTCCATCCCGAGGGATTGATTTCGGCGCCGCGCGCATACAGCTTCTTGACGATTACGAGGTGGCCGCCCAGCGCTGCCGCCATGATCGCGGTGTCGCCGAAACGATTCTTCGCATCGACTTTCGCGCCGGCTTTCAGCAGCAGGTCGACCGTCGGATTCCATCCGGCGCGCGCCGCGACCAGCAGCACCGGGTCGGCGTTGGGGTCGACGGTGTTGGGATCGACGCCTCGGGCGAGCATCGCTGCCACATCGTCGGAGCGATCGATGGCGACGGACTCGATGAAGCGGTCGTAGAGGGACTGCGGCTGCGGCTGTCCGTGCACGCTTGCCGGCATCAGCGCGAGGTGCGCCACCAGCGCGATCGCGGCAACGCCGCGGAGAAGCTTATTGAACTGCATCGGTGATCCTGAAGAGTTGGAAAAAATTCGCCGACGTCGCCGCCGCGACATCTTCGACCGGAATGTCGCGCAAACGTGCCACCTCCTCCGCGACATGGCGAACGTACGCCGGCTGGTTGAGCTTGCCGCGAAACGGCACCGGCGCGAGGTAAGGTGAGTCGGTCTCGATGAGCATGCGCTCGAGCGGCACGCGGCGCGCCACGTCCTTGATCGCCACCGCGTTCTTGAAGGTGACGATGCCGGAGAAAGAGATGTGAAAACCGAGATCCAGCGCGGCGCGCGCGACCTCCCAAGTCTCGGTGAAACAATGCATGACTCCGCCCGCCTCGCCCGCCCCCTCGTCGCGCATGATCGACAGCGTGTCGTCCGCGGCCGCGCGCGTGTGTATTACCAGCGGCTTGCCGCATTGACGCGCGGCGCGGATGTGCGTACGAAAGCGCTGGCGCTGCCAGTCTAGATCGCCGGTCAGGCGGTAATAGTCGAGGCCGGTCTCGCCGATTGCGACGACCTTGGGCCGCTTCGCCAGCAGGCACAGGTCATCGACCGACGGCTCAGGCGTCTCCTCGTAGTCCGGATGCACACCGACGCTGGCGTAGATGTTGGCGTGAGCGGCCGCGAGCGCGAGCACTCCGGGCAGGTCAGGCAGGTTCACGCCGATGCACAACGCGTGCGTGACGCGTTGCTCGGCCATTGCGTCGAGCAGCGCCGGCAGCCTTTCAGCGAGCTCCGGAAAATTGATGTGGCAGTGGGAATCGACGAACATGGTTTAGGCAGCACAGGCGCGAACCCGTGCCGCACCGATGCGCAAGCTGGACACTACATCGTGTGCGTCGGACGGCTCGAGGCGAGCGTCTCGCCGAGAATCTTCTCGATGGTCGCGCGTGCCGCCGCGCCGGTTTCATCGCGCGTGAACTGCACGCCGATGCCTTGGGTCCGGTTGCCCTGGACGCCTTCGGGAGTGACCCATACGACCTTGCCCTGCACCGCGATGCGTTGCGGATCGTCCATCAGCGAGAGCAACATGAAAACTTCCTCGCCGAGCTGGTATTGGCGGCTGGTCGGAATGAAGATGCCGCCGCCCGCCAGGAAAGGCATGTACGCCGCGTAAAGCGCGGCTTTTTCACGGATGTTGAGCGACAACACCCCCGGCCGCGCAACCGAGGCGGGCCCGGAACTGCCGTTGGAACGGTCTGTCGCCATACTTGGTTCGGTTTGGTCCTGGTACGTTGTTCGGGTCGCGACCGGACGGGTCCGGGCGCTTCAGCGCGCCTTCGAGCGCGCGAACAGGTCCCGATATTCGAACATCAGCGTCTCGGCAACCAGCCGCGGTTGCAGCGGGTGCGACAGGAGCGCGCGCTGTCGCAACAGCGACTGATAATAGCGGAACAGGGGCACCCGCGCCACCCGACCCGCCAGGTTGGCAAGCGCAGCGCGGCGGTCGGGATGGAAGCGCGGCTCGCCGCCGCTGGCAACCGCGGCCAGATCGGCGGTCCAGGACAGCAACCACGAAATGGCAGCTGCGAGTTCGGTCTTGCGCTGATCCTTAGGCAGCGCGTCCAGGCGCGCTCCGACCGCGACCGGCGAGAGCCGCTCGGGCCGCGCCAGTTCGGCAAGCAACAGATTGCGGTTGCGCTGCACGTCGGCGTCGGCGATTTCCAGCGCTCGCCAGGGCGCACCCCCCACCTGTGCCAGCACCACCGCGGCGTTCGCGACGCCGCGTTCGGTGAGCCAGGGCTCGGCGACCGCAGCATCCGGATGCGCAAGCGGCAGCCGTCGACAGCGGCTGACGAGCGTCGCTGGCAAGCGGCCCGGCTGATGGGTAACCAGCATCAGGTAGGTGCCCGCCGGCGGCTCCTCGAGAGTTTTCAGCAGCGCGTTCGCCGCCGCTCCGTTGAGTGCTTCCGCCGGTGCGATCACCGCCACCTTGGCGCGTCCGCGATGACTTGACAGCAGCGCAAAATCGACCAGCTCGCGGATCGGTTCCACGGTGATCGAGTCGACCGAGGTGGCGTCGCCTTCATCGTTGTAGATGATCGGCTCGATCAGGCGCAGGTCCGGGTGCGTGCCGCGCATGACGAGGTTGCAACCGACGCATGACCCGCAGGCAGCGCCCGTGGGTAGCGGTGCCTCGCACAGCAGTGCCTGCGCCAGGTGCAGCGCCAGCAGGCGCTTGCCGATGCCGCGTGGCCCCGCGAGCAACAGGGCGTGCGGCCAGCGCTCGCGTTCGGCGACCGTGCTGGCCTCGATTGCCCGCAGCCAGGGCGGCAATGGCTCCCACGGCGCCGCACCGGGCGGCTTCTCGTCGCTCACAATGCCGCGACAATCGCGTCGAGTTGCGCGCGCACGTCGTCCGGGCTGCGCGTGCTGTCGACGACGCGACAGCGCAGCGGCTCGGCGACCGCGCGCGCGAGATAGGTCGCGCGCACCCGCTCGAAGAATTCGGCCTGCTGGCGCTCGAACTTGTCGAGCACGCGGCCCTTGGCCAGCCGCGCGCGGCCAACCGCGACCGGGACGTCGAAGATGATGGTCAGGTCCGGCCGCGTGCTGTCGAGCGCTGAGCGCTCGAGCTCGGCGATGCGCGCGGTGTCCACGCCTCTTCCGCCGCCCTGATAGGCAAAAGTCGCATCAGTAAAACGATCACACACCACCCATTCGCCGGCGGCAAGCCGCGGCCAGATCTCGCGCTCGCAGTGCTCGCGCCGCGCCGCGAACATCAGCAGCGTCTCGGCGAGCGGCACCATCGGTTCATGCAGCAGCACATCGCGCAGGCGTTCGCCGAGCGCGGTGCCGCCCGGTTCGCGCGTCAACCAGACCCGCCGGCCCTGCCGTTCGAGCCGCTCCCTGAGCCACGGCAGGTGCGTGCTTTTGCCGGCGCCGTCGATGCCTTCGACGGTGATCAGCAGGCCTCGGTGAGTGGTGTCGGTCATGAAGGTGAATGCGGCGGGAGAAACTAGCGGCCCCCCTTCTGATATTTTGCCACGGCCCGATTGTGGTCGGCGAGATTGGACGAGAACTCGCTCGTGCCATTGCCGCGCGCGACGAAATAGATATACGGCGAAGTCGGCGGATGCAATACGGCGTCGAGCGATGCCTGGCTGGGCATGGCGATCGGCGCGGGCGGCAAGCCATCGCGCGTGTACGTGTTGAACGGGTGATCGGTGTCCAAATCGCGCCGGCGCAAGTTGCCATCGAAGCGATCGCCCAGGCCGTAGATGACCGTCGGATCGGTCTGCAGCCGCATGCCCTGGCGCAGCCGGTTGATGAACACCGCGGCGATCAACGGGCGATCGGCGGCGCGACCGGTTTCTTTCTCGACGATCGATGCCAGGATCAGCGCCTGTTCGGGCGACGTCAGCGGCACGCTCGGATCGCGCGCCGTCCACGCCAGCGCGAGCCGGTCCTGCATCATCCGGTTGGCTCGCGTCAGGATCGACGCATCGGACGAGCCCGCAGCGAAGAAGTAGGTGTCGGGGAAGAACCAACCTTCGGGAGCGGCTGCCGTGGCGCCGATTTTCTGCATCAGTTCCGCGTCGGGAAACTCGGCAAGCGTGGTCTTGATCGCTGCATTGGCCTTGAGCGCGGCGCGCAGGTCGCGCATGTTCCAGCCCTCGACGATCGTGAACGCGCTCTGCGTGACGTCGCCCTGCGTCAGCTTGGCGAGCAGCGCGGCGAGCGTGATGCCTGCGGAGATTTCGTAATTGCCGGCCTTGATCGCGCGATCGACGCCGTAGGCGCGGCCAAGTGCGACCAGCGTCCAGTCGGCGGGAATGATCGCGGCCGCGCTCAGGTCGCGCGCCACCGAACGCAGCGTCGCACCCGGCTTCACGCCGAACGCGTAGGGTGACTGCGGGAGCGGCAAGGGCTGCCGCGTCGCCCAGAAATACGCGCCAACGCCAGCAAGCGCAGCACCAGCCAGCAACCACAACAATGCACGTCGCACTGGATCACCGCCAAACGAAACGAGTGCGCGCGATTATAATGGGTGCATGACCACCATGTTCCGCGATCGTGGCCGCGCGGCGGGTTTCACGCTCGTCGAAGTCCTCGTCGTCATCGTCATCCTCGGCATCCTGGCCGCCCTGGTCGTTCCGCGCGTGCTCGAACGGCCCGACGAAGCGCGCGTGATCGCCGCGAAAAACGATATCGCTGCAATCACCCAGGGGCTCAAGCTCTATCGGCTCGACAATGGCCGCTATCCGACGACCGACCAGGGCCTCGCCGCGCTGGTCAACCGTCCGACGCAACCGCCGCCGGCGCCCAATTGGAAGACGAACGGCTACCTCGAGCGCCTGCCGAAAGATCCGTGGGGAACGCCGTACCAGTACCTGAACCCGGGGCTGCGCGGCGAAATCGACGTGTTCAGTTTCGGCGCCGATGGTCAGCCCGGCGGCGCCGGGTTCGACGCCGACATCGGCTCATGGTCGCAGTAGCGACGCCGTTACTCGCGGTCGCGCAACGCCGCAACGGGTTCACACTCGCCGAAATGCTGGTCGTGATCCTGGTGATCGGTCTCGCCGCCGGGTTTGCGTACGCTCGCCTCGATGCCGATCCGCGCCAGACGATGCAACGCGAAGCGCAGCGCCTCGCCGCCGCCCTCGAGCACGCCGCCGCGCTGGCGCAGTGGCGCAACCAGACCCTCGGCGTGGCGGCCAGCGGTGCGGATTACCGCTTCTGGCGCAGGGAACCCGGCGCCGACGGTGATCGCTGGGTACCGGTGACCGACGATGACGTTCTGCAGGCGCATGCGCTGCCCGCCGACATCACGGCCACGGTGCGCGACTATGCCGGACAGCCAGTCGCCGCCGACGCAATCCTGCCGCTCGCCGCCAGCGGCCGCAACGAGCCGTTCACGATAGTTGTCACGTCCCCCGAATGGCGCGTCCTGCTCGTCGCCGACCCGCTCAATCGCGTCGCGCTCACCGCAGCGTCGCCGCGCTAGCACTGCGATCCGCGGGTTTCACGCTGGTCGAAGTGCTGGTCGCGCTGGCGATCGTCGCCGTCGCGCTGGCTGCCGGCTTTCGTAGCGTGGCGCAGAGTGCCGAAGGCGCAACCGTGCTCAAATCGCGCACGCTGGCATTGTGGGTGGCGCAGAACCGGCTCGCGTCGGCGCAGCTCGAATCGCCGCTGCCCGGCCCGGGCGAACGCAACGGCAACGCCGCCCAAGCCGGCGCGACCTTCACCTGGCATGAAACCGTAGGCGGAACACCCAACCCCGCGTTCCGCAAAATCGAAATCACCGTCGCCGAAACGTCGGCGCCCGATCACGTGCTGGCGCGGCTGGTCGGCTACCTGGGGCAGCGTTGATGCGGATTCGACGCCGCGGGTTCACCCTGCTCGAAGTGCTGATCGCGGTTGTTATTGTCGCAACCATAGCGCTGCTGGGCTATCGCGCAGTCGCCGCGCTGGCCGACAGTGAGACGCGCCTGTCAGCCGAGGCCGCGCGCTGGCGCGCGCTCGACGCCTTCTTCGCGCGCCTGGAAGGCGATCTGCGCGAAGCGGTGCCACGCGGCGCGCGCCTGGGTACGACGCGCGAGGCGGCGTGGCTCGGCACCGTTGCCGACAGCGACGGCAATTCCGCGCTCAGCTTCTCGCGCGCAGGACCCGAGTTCAATCTCGAATCCGGCAGTGGCGGGCAGCGTCTGCAGTATCGCTTTCGTGACAGCACGGTCGAAGTGCTGTACTGGCCGGGATACGACAGGATGCCGACGATCGCGCCGACGGCGAACGCGCTGCTCGCCGACGTCGCCCGCTTCCGCCTCACGTATCTGAGCAAGGACGGCGCGTGGGTCAGCGCCTGGCCGGTCACCGGCGACACCGACTTGCCCCGCGCCGCGCGCGCCGAGTTGACGTTGGCCAACGGCGAAGTTATCGAGCGCTGGATGGCATTGCGATGAAACGCGCGACATGAAACGGGCAATGCATGGCGCGGCGATCATTCTGGCGATGCTGCTGGCCGCGCTCGCGGCAACCATCGCTGCGACGCTGCTGTGGCAACAGCAACGCTGGATCAACGACCATGAGCATCGTCGCGATCAGGTCCAGGCGCAGGCGCTGGCGATGGCCGGGGTGCAGTGGGCGCGACAGATCATCTACGACAACGCACCCGCCGGCGCGCCGGTGCATGCGGGACAGCCGTGGGCGTTGCGCCTGCCAGCGATTCCCCTCGAAAACGGCTCGATCTCGGGCTATCTTATCGATGCGCAGAGTCGCATCAACATCAACAACCTGGCGATCGCGACGAATCGGCCGGCCACGCGCGCAGCATTGGCGCGGCTGGTCGCCGCCCTTGGATTGCCTGATTCCACGCTCGACGCCTTCACAGACTGGGTCGACGACGACGATCGCGTCACGGCGCCAGGCGGTGCCGAGGACGCTTGGTACCTGGCGCAGACGAATCCGGGACTGGCTGCCAACGCCGCGGTGACACGCACCAGCGAACTGACGGCGGTGCGCGGAGCCAGCACTGCCCTGCTTGGCGCCTTGCGGCCTTTCGTCACCGCGCTCGATGCGCCGACCGCGGTCAACGTCAACACCGCCTCGCCGGAAGTGCTTGCCGCCATCGCCGACGGACTCGATCGCGCGGCGGCGCTGGCGCTCGCGACCAAGCGCACGCAACAGCCGTTCACCAGCGTGGCCGATTTCCGGGCGCGGTTGCCGCGGCCCGACATCGCCTTCGACGATGCGCTGGTCACGGTAACCAGCGGCTGGTTTGAAGTCTCGATCGAGGCGCGCCAGGGCGACACGCTGGCGCGCGCGCGCGCGATTCTGAAACGCGCGCCAGGTAAGACGTGGCCGGTGATCGTTTGGCAGGTTGTCGAATGAGCGTCGAATGACGGGTCGGCCCCCCGCGGCGTCGAGTAGAATCCGGCCACCATGTCCACGCTGCGCGTTCTCTTCAACGCTCCTCCCGACGCCAACCGCGAAGCTGACTGGGCGTTGTTCGACGCGACAGGGCGGGTTGCGCGTTCCGGTCGCGGCCCGCGCGCCGACTGGCCACAGGCCGATGCCGCGGAAGCGGTGCTCGCCGCGACGCATGGACGGCTGGTGACGCTGGCGCTGCCGCCGCTGCCGGCAGCGCGCGCCCTGGCGGCAGCGAAGTTCGCGCTCGAGGACCAGCTCGCCGGTGCGCCGGATGAAAGCCATGTCGCCGTGGCTGCGCAGGCGCCCACCGGCGCGCTGCGCGCTGCCATCGTCGCGAGTTCGTGGCTGCGCGAGTTTGTCGCGGCTTCGACGCGCGCGGGCATGCGCTGGGGCCGCATCGTGCTGGAAAGCGACCTCGCGCTCGCGCCGGCCGATGGCTGGTGCTGGTGCGCAAGCGCGCTCGATCGCCCGGGTTTCGTGCGCACGGCCGACGGCACCACCATCGCCGTCGGCCTGGCGCAGGCGGATGCGCCGCCCGGCGAATTGCTGCTCGCGCTCGCCGGCAGTCGCAAGCCGCGGCCACGCACGGTCCGCGTGGACGTCGCGGGCGCAACTCCGGCGCTGCTGGCGCGATGGCGCGAAACTACCGGCGTCGAATTCATCGCCGGAACGCCGTGGCGATGGACCGCCGCGGCGCCCGCGGCGTTCACCGCGGCGATCGACCTGCAGACCGGAGCGTTCGCGGTCGCGCCTCTCGCGCCGCGTGTCGACGCCTTGCGCGTGTTGCGCCCTGCCTTGTGGATTGCCGCACTTGCCATCGGCATCCACGTCCTGGCGAGCGTCGGCCAGTGGCTGTCGTTGCAATGGCAAGCGGCGCAGTTGCAACGTGACATCGCGACGCTTGCCAGCACCGCCGCGCCGGAAGAAGCTGCCAGCGCGCCGCCAGCGACGGCCATCGCCCGCCGCGATGCATCAGTGCGCCATCGCGCCGGGCTGGTCGCGGGCGACGACCTGCTGCCGCTGCTCGCGCGGGCCGCGCCGGCGCTGGCCACGCTCCCTGCCGGCGCGATCCGCTCGCTGCGCTACGCCGACGGCCACGTTGTCTTCGAATTGCAGAAACTCGACGCGACGCAACCGGCGCGGGTGCAGCACGAATTGCAGCAGTTGGGCCTGGTTGCCATCGCCGCGCCGAACGCCAACGGCACACGGCTGCGCGTGGGACTGGATTGATGGCGACGCTGCAAGCCGTGGATTCGCGCGCCCGCTTGTCGCAATGGTGGCAGTTGCGCTCGCGCGTCGAGCGCCTGCTGCTGTCAATCTTCGGCGTTGTCGTGATCGCGGCAATCGCGTGGCTGGTGGTGTGGCAGCCAATGCGGCAGGACAGCGAGCGACTGGCTCGCCAGGTCGCCACGCAACGCGCGGCGCTGGCGACCGCGCGACTGCAGGCCGACGACATCGCCAGCCTTTCGCGTAACGCCACCGCAGTCGCGCCGCGCGATGCGCGCGCCGACCTCGACGCAGCGCTCGCGCAGCAGGGCCTGAAGGCAACGACCATCGATCGCGGCGACGGCGACCGGTGGCGCGTGAACATCGATGCCATCGGCTTCGATGTCTTGCTTAAGCTTGTCGAGGCACTGCAGCGCGATGCGCATTTGCGCGCGGTCGACCTCACCGCGACGGCACGGGTCGAACCTGGGCAGGTGCGCGCCGAACTTGTCCTGGCGCAATAGGGACGTGCGCGCCGCGATCGCCATCGTTGCGGGCTTCGGCCTGTTACTGCTCGGCTTGGTGGTCACCGCGCCGGCAACCTTGATCGACGGTCGCCTGGAAGCCGTTACCGCCGGCCGTGTGCGCCTTGCGAACGCCACCGGCACCCTTTGGAACGGCGCCGGCACGGTGCATGTGCAGCCATCAGGCGGACGCATCGACGTTGGCTGGCACGTCGAGGCGATGCCCCTGCTTTGGGGAGAGCTGCGCGGCGCGCTGCTGAGCAGCGACGACGCATCGCCGAGGGCGACGTTCGCCGTCTCGCGCGGTGCGCTCGATCTGCGCGATATTGCGGCGAGCGTGCCGGCCGAGACGCTGCTGCGCGCCTTCGGGGCGCCGGCGCTGGTCAGCGCTGGCGGAAACGTCAGCCTGCGCAGTCCGGCGCTCGGCAAAAGCGGCGACCTGATAACCGGGCAGGTCGCGCTGCGTTGGGACGATGCCATGCTGGCGGTGCCCGGCACCGGACTGCGCATTGCGCTAGGCGAAGTGCACTACGACGGCAGGAGCCAGGAAGGCCGCCTCAGCGGAACGCTTGCCAACACTGGCGGTGAAGTCGAAATCACCGGCACAGCCGGCATCGCCGCCGACGGCGCGGCGCGCGTGAACGGCACGGTGCGACCGCGCCGCGGAATCGATGAGCCGCGCGCCGCGGCGATTGCAGCGGCCCTCGGATTGATTGGCCGGCCAAGCGGTGACGGCGCGTTCGTGTTCGCTCTGTCCTAGCGCCCGCGATGAGGCGGCGCCGCAAGCATCCCGGGCACACGCCCGCCCAGGCAACGGTCGCCCCGGGAGCCGCGGACGCGCGCATCATCGCCATCGATGCGCTGCGCGGCGCCGCGATCTGCGCCATGATCGCCTACCACTTTTGCTTCGACCTGAACTGGTTCGGCGTGTTTCAAGCCGATTTCAACCGGGACGCGTTGTGGCTCACGTTGCGCGCATCGATCGTCACGGCATTTCTGCTGCTGGTCGGCGTGAGTTTGGCGCTCGCGCAGCGCGCACGGATCAGCCCTCACCGCTACTGGCGGCGTATCGCGCTCATTGCCGGTTGCGCGCTGCTCGTGACTGCGGGGAGCTATTTCATTTTTCCACGAACCTTCATTACCTTCGGCATCCTGCATTGCATCGCGGTGGCGTCGATCCTGACGTGGCCGCTGGTGGGCCGTCCACTCGCCGCGCTGTTGGTCGGAATCGTCGTCGTCACCATAGGCTCGCAGGTACAGCTGCCGGTCTTCGATTCGCCGTGGCTCAACTGGGTCGGCCTGATGACGCACAAGCCCGCGACCGAAGACTACGTACCGCTGCTGCCGTGGGTTGGCGTCGTGTGCATCGGCATCGCGGCGGGTGCCTGGCTCGACGCAAAGGACTATCGTCCGCTGCGTGGCGTGGCGCGCCGCGCGCCGGCATGGCTCAACTGGCTCGGGCGGCACAGCCTGCTGGTGTACATGGTCCACCAGCCGCTGCTGATCGGCTTGCTTCGCGTTCTGCTGCCCTAGCCTCGCGTGGCAATGGCGGGCGAACTCCGGTGTAATTTTTTCATTAGGCGCGTAGCTCAGCTGCTTGCGGCACGCGAAGCGCACGAAACAGGCTCAGCTCAGCGACCGGATCAGGCGTTCGACGACGTCTGCGGGACCTATCAGCATCGGTTGCCTGACCGGAAAAGCGTAGGGCGGCACCAGGAGATCCCCGACCCGGAACGCCGATCCGTCGAGGTAGCGCTCGACGTGACCGAGCGCGCGCGTGAAGGGCAGCGCCGGCGCAAGGTCCCACAGATAGCACGGGCCCGTGATGATCGCATCGCAGCGCCCGGCCGCCAGCATCATCAGGTGATAGCACACCGAGCCGAGATTGTGCATGCGATAGCCCTCGATGCGGCGCACGTCGACATACCGGTGAATCGCGGTGATCATGATGTTGAGCGTGTCCGGCGCCAGATGTTCCGGAGGCGCGGGTACCGGTTTTCCATTGAGCAGCGCTATATCGTCTTCGAAGGTGAACGTCTGGCGCACCATCGGAAAATGAAGGTAGCCTGCCATCGGTTCGGAATCCCGAAGCAGACCCATGCCGAGCCCCCATACCGGAAGGCCGCGCGCGAACGACGCCGTGCCGTCGAGCGGGTCGACCGCCCATTGCGACCGCGCTCCCGGGAGGTAGGAGACGCTCTCCTCTTCGGAGATGACGCCATGGTCGGGCGTGTGAGCGTTCAGCCGTTTCAGCACGAGCGCCGATGCGTCCCGATCCGCGCGCGTCACGGACGATCCATCTGCCTTGTCCTCCGCCGCGATCGCGCCGTGCAGCGGGACGGTCAGATTCGCATATTCGCGAAACAGCTCATTGACGAAGGTGAGATGGCTTCGAGACCTCACGCTGGCCTCCTCGGATGCGCGCAGGTTCATGGTGCTCCCCTTTCAGCGAATGCCGGCCCTGAGGAAGGACTGCACGAATTGCCGCTGGAACAGCAGGAATGCGACGAGCAGCGGCCCGGCGCTCAGCAATGTCGCGGCAGTGATGATCGACCAGTCGATGCCCTGGTCGCCAGAGGAAAAAATCTGCAGGCCGACGGTCAACGGCCTGGCGCTGACCGAGTTGGTGACGATCAGCGGCCAGAGAAAATTGTTCCAGTGATAGCTGACGGAGACCAGCCCGTACGCCAAGTATATGGGCTTCGCCAATGGCACATACACCTTGAGCAGCGTGAGCATGGTGCCCGCGCCCTCGATGCGAGCGGCGTCGTCGAGCTCCTTGGGGATCGACTTGAACGTCTGGCGCATTAGGAAAATCCCGAATGCCGAGCCGAAGTAGGGCATGCCGATCGCGACGATGGTGTCGATCAGGCCCATGGCATTGAGGGTGCGATAGTTCTCGATGATCAGGACGTCCGGCATGATCATGAGCTGCAGTAGCACCAGCACGAACATCAGGTTCTTGCCGGGAAACCGGAAACGCGCGAAGGCGTAGCCAGCGAGTGTCGACAGGGTGAACTGAACGACGACGATCAGCGTCACGAGCAGAAACGTATTGAGGAAGTACGTCGGAAACGGCGCCGCGCTCCACACGTACTTGAAGTTGTTCAAGGTCAGCGGCGCGGTCAGATCGAGATTCGCGGAATCCACGGACAGGTGGAACGCCGCCCAGAAGGCATAAAGCAGCGGCGTGGCCCACAGCGCGCCCAGCATCCAGGCGGCGGTCGTTTCCAGGACCCGCTGGAAGCGGCTGTCGACTCCGAGCGTCATCGATAGTGCGTCCGTCGATCCAGGATCAGGAATTGGCCGACGGCCACGGTGCCGAGTATGACCAGGAGCACCATCGACATCGCGGCCGCGTAGCTCGTGTCCCAGTATTTGAAGCCGATCTCGTAGATGTAATACAGCAGCAGCATGCTGGCGTTGTCGGGGCCGCCTTTGGTCATGACGATGATGTGATCGACCATCCTGAAGGCGTTGACGATGGCGTTGACCAGGACGAATAGCGTGGTGGGCATCAGCAATGGAAAAGTCACCTTCCAGAAGTAGTACCATCGCGACGCGCCTTCGATCGCAGCCGCTTCGGCGAGATTGGCGGGCATGTTCTGCAGCGCCGCTAAGTAGAAGATCATGAAAAAGCCGGCTTCCTTCCAGATCGCGACGATGGTGACGCTCAATAGCGCCGTATCGGGTTGTCCCAACCAGTTATGCGGCGTGGCTCCGAAAAATGAGAGCACGCCATTCAACAACCCGATCTGCGGCGCGAAGATGAACAGCCAGATGTTGGCCACGGCCACCATCGCGAGTATGGTCGGCGCGAAGTAGGACATCCGCAACAGCGCCCGGCCCGGCAGCGCCCGGTTCACCAGCAGGGCCATGCACACCGCCAGCGCCATCGACGCAGGGATGGTACCCAACGCGAACCAGGCGTTGTTCGTCAGCGCCTTCCAGAAGATCGGGTCTTGGACCATCGCGCTGTAGTTGTCAAGCCCGACAAACCGGGCCGGACGTCCCGCTTTCGCATTGGAAAACAGGCTCTCGTAGAGCGTCGCGAACGCGGGATAGTAGGTGAAGGCGGCCAGGAACATCGCCGCGGGCAAAAACAGCGCCCAGCCGACCCAGGGTGACTCCAGATCGTCACTTGCAGCGTTGCTCATGCCACTGGCCGCGGTTGGTCGCCGTTACACGCGTCAGGGTTTGTAGCTGCGGAGAATCCGCGTCGCTTCTCCCTGAGCGTCGGCCAGCGCCTTCGCCGGAGTCTTGGTTCCAGTTATCGACGCTTCGATCGCGTCTTCGAGCGCCTTGGTCGTGCGTGGGCCGTCGTGCGTGGAAAACTCGGGTGCACAGAACGGGAGTTGCTCCAGCGCGACTGCGGCGGCCGGGAAGTCCTGCGCGTACTTTTTCATGACCGGCAGGTCCCAGGCATCCTGACGCGGCGCGACGTATCCGGTCTCGATGCTCCAGCGCGCGGCCTGCTCCGCGCTGGTCATCCATTTGACAAATTTGAAGCTGGCTGCCAGCTGCTCCGGCGTGCTCTTCTTGAATATGTAGATGCTTCCGCCGCCGGTCGCCGATCCGCGTTGCTTGCGGGCGGGAAGCATCGCAACGCCAAACTCGAACTTGGCGTTGTTCTTGACGTTGGTGAGATTGCCCGTCGAATGGAACATCATCGCCGCCCGTCCGTCGATGAATTCCTTGGGCGCGGTACCGGTGTCGATGATCCCTTCCTGCATAATCTTGTGCTTGCGCGAAAGATCGACCCAGTACTGAAGCGACTCGATAGCCTCCGGCGTCGCGAGGTAGGTCTCGGTGCCGGCGTCGTTGGTGAGCTTGGCGCGATTCTGGGTCGTGAAGCCCTGCAGGAACCAGTGCGAGGTCACGCCGGACGGAACGATCAGGCCCCAGCGCGTGATATTGCCGGCGCCGTCCCTGGTCGTCAGCTTCTTTCCGTAGTCGACCGTCTCGTCCCAGTTGGCCGGCGGCTTGTTGGGGTCGAGGCCCGCCGCGCGAAACGCTGCCTTGTTCCAGTAGAGAACCTGGGTCGAGCGCTGGAACGGAATACCGTAGGTCTTGCCTTCAAAGCGCCCGTTCATCATGAACGCAGGAAAGAAACCATCGAGCCACGCTTTGTCCGACGGGGTCTTGACGAAGCTCTCCATCGGCGCGACCGCATCCTCGTCGATGAGCGTGAGCGAATCCGACGCCACCAGGACCGCGACCTGGGGCGGCTGGCCGCTCTTGTTGGCGGTGAGCGCCTTGGCCAACGTCTCCCCATAGTTCCCGGAATAGATGGACTTTACCTTGATGTCCGGATTCGCCTTTTCGAAATCAGCGGCGAGGCCGTCGATGATCTTGGTCAACGGTCCGCTGACCGCCACCGGGTAGTAAAACGATATCTCCACGCTTCGTGCTGGAATGGCTATGGCCATCGCAGCGAAGGCGATGGCTGCAGTCATCTTGCTCGACAGACGCTTCATCGGTTATCTCCTCGCTTGGTTTTGAAATAATCCCGGTACATCGGCCACGCACGCGCGGCCGCTAGCTGGCAATGGATAGGCGACGCCCACTCGTGCCATCGAACAAATGCAGTGCATTGGCCGGCCAGGAGAGTCGAACCGACTCGCCCACACGGGTTTGCAGCGTGCGATCCGCGCGCACCAGAAGCTGCTCGGATCCAACCTGACAGCGCAGGACCGTATCGGCCCCCAGATACTCCCGGGAAAGCACGGTCGAGGGAACGCCATCGCTCTCGCCCAGCAGGATGTCCTCCGCGCGGATCCCGGCGACCATGCCCGGCGCGGCGCCCCGTATCACCGCCGCACCGCTCGAGCCGGCGATCGCGGCGCCGAGCCCGCTATGTTCGAGTTGCAGGAGATTCATCGCGGGTTGACCGATGAATCGCGCCGAAAAGAGCCCGGCCGGCCGCGAGTACATGGTCTCCGGGGGCGCAATCTGCTCGACCTTGCCCGCTTCCAGCAGCACGACCTGATCGGCCATGCTCATGGCCTCAATCTGATCGTGCGTGACGTAAAGCATTGTTATCCCGAGTTGCCGTTGCAGGCCTTGAATCTCGGCGCGCATCTCGTTGCGCAGTTTCGCGTCCAGGTTCGACATCGGCTCGTCCATGAGGCACACGGGCGCCTCGGCGATGATCGCGCGACCCATAGCGACGCGCTGCTGCTGCCCCCCGGAGAGCTGCGACGGCCTGCGATCGAGAAGCTGCGACAGGCCGAGGAGCGATGCAACCGAGTGCAGTCGCTCGTCCCTCGCCTTCGCGTCGACCTTGCGGATGCGCAGCCCGAAGGTGATGTTCTCGGCCACGGTGAGGTGCGGAAACAGCGCGTAGAACTGAAACACCATGGAAATGCGGCGTTGATGAGGCAGCAGCTTCGTCACGTCGACGTCGTCGATGACGATGCGGCCGGAAGTCGCGCGATCCAGGCCCGCGACGAGACGGAGCAGCGTCGACTTGCCGCAGCCGGAGGGGCCGAGGAGCACGGTGAGACTGCCCTCGGGAACCTCGAAGGAGACGTCGTCGAGCGCGCGCACGTCTCCCCAGTGCTTCGAGAGGTGCTCGATGCGAATGGCGGTCACGATGTTCGCAGGTCCGCTAGCAGGACCCAAGCGCCGGATAGCGCATCAGCACTTCGACCAGGGCGGCATGAACCCCGGGCGTGCCAACCACGATTTGTCCGCTGTTGAGGAACGCGCCGTCGCCGGCGAAGGTGCTCACTATGCCACCGGCTTCATCGACCAGTAGGCTGCCCGCGGCGACGTCCCACGGATTCAGTCCCTTTTCCCAATGCCCGTCGGTCCAGCCGGCGGAA